>JASLFM010000547.1 GCA_030150585.1 Acidovorax sp. | reverse complement strand
GAAGCTTCGATGGGCGAAGAGCGCGCCAAGCTGATGGAAACCCTCAAGGAAGGCTCCATCGTGCAGGGCGTGGTCAAGAACATCACCGAATACGGTGCGTTCGTGGACCTGGGCGGCATCGACGGCCTGCTGCACATCACCGACATGGCATGGCGCCGCGTGCGTCACCCGTCCGAGGTGGTCACGGCTGGTCAAGAGATCACTGCCAAGATCCTCAAGTTCGACACCGAGAAGAACCGCGTCTCGCTGGGCCTCAAGCAGATGGGCGACGACCCGTGGCTGGGCGTGTCGCGCCGCTACCCTTCGGGCACGCGCCTGTTCGGCAAGGTCACGAACATCGCCGACTACGGCGCGTTCGTGGAACTCGAGCCTGGCATCGAAGGCCTGGTGCACGTCTCCGAAATGGATTGGACCAACAAGAACGTTGCGCCTTCCAAGCTCGTGTCGCTGGGTGACGAAGTCGAAGTCATGGTCCTCGAGATCGACGAAGACAAGCGCCGCATCAGCCTGGGCATGAAGCAGTGCAAGGCCAACCCCTGGCAGGAATTCGCGCAGAACACCAAGCGCGGCGACCGCGTCAAGGGCCCGATCAAGTCGATCACCGACTTCGGCGTGTTCGTGGGCCTGGCTGCAGGCATCGACGGCCTGGTGCACCTGTCCGACCTGTCCTGGAACGAGCCCGGCGAATCCGCCGTGCGCAACTACAAGAAGGGCCAGGAAGTCGAGGCCATCGTGCTGGCTGTGGACGTGGACCGCGAGCGCATCTCGCTGGGCATCAAGCAGCTCGACGGCGACCCGTTCACCACCTTCGTGACGGTGAACGACAAGGGCCAGATCGTGACCGGCAAGGTCAAGACCGTGGACGCCCGTGGCGCAGAGATCGACCTCGGCGAAGACATCGTGGGCTACCTGCGCGCTTCGGAAATCTCCCGCGACCGCGTGGAAGATGCCCGCAACGTGCTGAAGGAAGGCGACGAAGTCACGGCCGTGGTGGTGAACGTGGATCGCAAGACCCGCAACATCCAGCTGTCGATCAAGGCCAAGGACGCCGCTGACCAGCAGGAAGCCATGGCCCACCTGTCGGCCCAGTCCGCCAAGGAAAACGCCGGCACCACCAGCCTGGGCGCACTGCTGCGCGCCAAGCTGGACGGCTCGGAGAAGTAAGCCACTCCCTGAGGGCCCATGAACGTGGGCCTTCAGCCACGACCGGCGGCGGGCGCCCAGGGAATCCTGAGCGCCCGCCTCTCTTTGTCCCCCCGCGTTGTTCATCTGCCATGACCCGATCCGACCTTGTTGAAGAACTGGCCGCCCGCTTCGGTCAGCTCACGCACCGCGATGCCGAATACGCCGTCAAGACCATCCTGGACGCTGTGGGCGACGCACTCGTGCGCGGCCACCGCATCGAAATCCGGGGCTTCGGCAGTTTCTCGGTCACGCGCCGCCCGCCCCGCATGGGCCGCAATCCGCGCAGCGGCGAAGCCGTGGCCATCCCCGAGAAGCGCGTGCCCCACTTCAAGCCGGGCAAGGCCCTGCGCGAAGCCGTGGACCAGCGTACGGCGCAAATGGACGAACTGCCGCGCCCTTGATGGCGCAACATAGAATCCCCCCACCACTGGGGAGATGCATGAAATACTTCCTGTGGCTGCTCAAGGCAGCCATTTTTTTTACCCTCTTCGCCTTCGCGCTGAATAACCAGCAAGACGCCACCGTGCATTTCTTCTTCGGCACGCAGTGGCGCGCGCCGCTGGTGCTCGTGGTGCTGTCGGCCTTTGCGCTCGGCGTGGTGGTGGGCGTGCTGGGCATGGTGCCGCGCTGGTGGCGCCACCGCAGCGCCGCGCGCCGTGCCCAGGCTGCCGCAGCACAGCCGCCAACGCCGGTCGCACCGACCCCCGCAGCCCCCACCGAAACTGCCGAACCGCCCCTCCATGGAATTTGACCTGAGCTGGATCCTGCTGGCCCTGCCCCTGGCCTTTGTGCTGGGCTGGCTGGCCTCGCGCTTCGACCTGCGCCAGCTGCGCGCAGAGAACCGCCAAGCCCCCAAGGCCTATTTCAAGGGGTTGAACTTCCTGCTCAACGAGCAGCAGGACAAGGCCATCGACGCCTTTATCGAGGCCGTGCAAAACGACCCCGACACCTCCGAGCTGCACTTCGCCCTGGGCAACCTGTTCCGCCGCCGGGGCGAGTACAACCGTGCCGTGCGCGTGCACGAGCACCTGCTCTCGCGCGGCGACCTGAGCCCCGCCGACCGCGACCGTGCCCAGCACGCCCTGGCGCTCGACTTTCTCAAGGCCGGCCTGCTGGACCGTGCCGAGGAAGCCTTGCAGCCGCTCGAAGGCACGGCCTTCGAGAACGAGGCCCGCCTGGCACTGCTGGCCATCTACGAGCGCTCGCGCGACTGGCACCAGGCCGGAGCCATCGCGGCGCGCATCCAGGCCTCGGGTGAAGGCGACTTCAGCACACGCCAGGCACACTACCTGTGCGAGCAGGCCCAGGCCGCCGCCGCCCAGGGGGACGAGGCCCTCGTGCAGACCCGCCTCGAAGAAGCCATGGCGACCGCGCCGCAATCGCCCCGCCCACGCATCGAACGGGCGCGCCAGCAACACCGCCTGGGCCAGTCTGGCGCCGCCGTGGATACGATCGTGGCTTTGGCAGAGCAGGCTCCAGGCGCGCTGCCGCTGGCCGCTCCGCTGCTGCTCGAAGCTGCGGCCGCATCGGGGCGCAGTGCGGAAGCGCTGGACCTGCTCACACGCCACTACGGCCAAGCGCCATCGCTGGACCTGCTTGAAGGGCTGGTAGCCCTGGACCGCGCGAGCGGCGACACAGCGCGCCCCGGGCGCACCCGCTACGTGGAGCACCTCGCCAAAGAGCCCTCGCTCGTGGCCGCCACGCAATGGCTTGCGGGCGAGCGCCTGGAGCACGAGCAGTTCCACCCCCAGATCCAGCGCGCGCTTGACCAGGCCGCCAAGCCGCTGATGCGCTACCGCTGCGCGGCCTGCGGTTTCGAGGCGCGCCAGCACTTCTGGCAATGCCCCGGCTGCCAGACCTGGGACAGCTACCCGGCGCGCCGCGTCGAAGAACTCTAGGAGCATCCCATGCGCCTGCGCCACGCCCTGATCGCCGCCCTTGCCTGGTGCTGCCTGGGCGCCGCCGGGGCCGTGGAGGCCAACCACGCCAGCGAGGCCGAACTTGACGGTGTGCGCGGCATCGGCCCGGGCTTGTCCTCGCGCATCATCGCGGCGCGCCAGCGGGCGCCGTTCAGCGATTGGGACGACTTCATCGGCCGCATCTCGGGCGTGGGCCGCTCGCGCGCCGCCAAGCTCTCCGCCGAAGGCCTCACCGTGGGCGGACAGCCTTACGGCGCTCCCGCCGCGGCCGAACCAACGGCCTCCCGGCCGCGGCCCTGACCCGCCGTTCATGCGCTGGCGCACGGCCAATGCCGTAGCCGTGCTCAGGTTTTCATAGCGCACCTCGGGAGGCTTGCCCGTAGAATGGGCCGTACATGCCCCTGGTTTCCCTCATCCTTTTGCCCTTCATCGGCAGCCTGCTGGCGGCCGTGCTGCCCGCGAACGCCCGCAACACCGAATCGACGCTGGCGGGCCTGATCGCGCTGTTCTGCACCGTGCAGGCGGCGCTGTATTTTCCCGAGATCGCCGACGGCACCGTGCTGCGGCAAGAAATTGCATGGCTGCCCGCGCTGGGGCTGAACCTCGTCATCCGCATGGACGGGTTCGCGTGGATGTTCTGCATGCTGGTGCTGGGCATCGGCTCGCTGGTGGTGCTGTACGCGCGCTACTACTTGTCGCCGGCCGATCCGGTGCCGCGCTTCTTCGCGTTCTTCCTGGCCTTCATGGGCGCCATGGCAGGCGTGGTGCTCTCGGGCAACCTGATCCAGCTCGCATTCTTCTGGGAGCTGACCAGCCTTTTCTCCTTCCTGCTCATCGGCTACTGGCACCACCGCAAGGACGCGCGCCGCGGCGCGCGCATGGCGCTCACGGTGACAGGCACGGGCGGCCTCGCCATGCTGGCCGGCATGCTCGTGCTCGGCCACATCGTGGGCAGCTACGACCTCGACCACGTGCTCGCTGCCGCAAGCCAAGTGCGCGCCCATCCGCTGTACCTCACGGCCCTGGTGCTCGTGCTGCTGGGCGCGCTCACCAAGAGCGCGCAGTTCCCCTTCCAGTTCTGGCTGCCGCACGCCATGGCCGCGCCCACGCCCGTGTCGGCCTACCTGCACTCGGCCACGATGGT
>JASLFM010000532.1 GCA_030150585.1 Acidovorax sp. | reverse complement strand
TTTTTCGTTCACCGCACAAGGAGGCTCCATGGACCCCGACCCTAGTTGGCGCCCCAGCGCGCCCCGCCCGTCAACCACCCCGAATCCGTTTTTGAATCCGGCACTGCCTCGGAGGCCCCTGCACGCCTGAATGCGTGAGGCCTCTCCCGGGGCAGTGGCCACCCCGAGGAGAAGCCCATGCTGTTTCTGTTCCCGCGCCGCCACGACCACCTGCAGCGCGCGGTGCGCGCCGCCGTCGCAGCCCACCGCGCAGCCACCCTGCGCCAATTGCTCACCGACCACGGCAACAAGGCCTTTGCCCAGGCGCTGGGCAATCTGTCCGGCCGCGTCATCGCCGATGCGCTGTCCATGCTGCCCGAGCCCGGGCGCAGCCGCGTTCTGCAATACCTGCCCCGCGAGGCCCGCGCGCGCTACCAGGACGTGGGCGGCCTGCAGGGCGGCACGACGGCCTCTTCGCTGCTGCGCATGTCGGCCCTGAGCCTGCTGGCCTGGAGGCATTCGGCATGATGCAGCGCACCTTCCCACGAACAGCCTTGCTGGCCTGCGCCGCCGCCCTGCTCGGCGCCTGCGATGGCGCTGGGCAGCCCGGCAACGCCCAGGCCTCTACCCCGCCGCCTGCCGCTGTGCAGCACGACGGCGCCCTCGTCACCGTGCCCGAAGGCTCGCCGCTGCGCGGCAGGCTGCAGGTGGCTGAGGTGGAGAACCTCCTGGTCGAGCGCCCTATTCAGGCGCCCGGCGCGGTCGAGGCCGCACCCGAGAAGCTCGTCAAGATTACCGCGCCGCTGCCTGGCCGCATCGTGGCGCTCCAGCGCACGCTGGGCGATCCGGTCCGCAAGGGCGATGCCCTGTTCACGCTCGACTCGGCCGAGCTCAGCGCGGCCTACGGCGACGCCGCCAAGGGCCAGGCCGCGCTGCAGCAGGCACGGCGCGACCTGGAGCGGCAAAAACTCCTGTTCGACGCTGACATCGCCGCGCGCAAGGACTACGAAGCTGCCCAGCTCGCCTTCGACCAGGCGCAGAGCGACGCGCTGGTGTCCTCGGCGCGCCTGTCCCAGCTGGGCGCCGGCCACGGTGCCTCGCGCCGCGAATACGTGCTGCGCTCGCCGATCGCGGGCCGCGTGATCGAGATGAACGCCGCCCAGGGCGGGTACTGGAACGACATCAACGCCCCCATCATGACCGTGGCGGACCTGGGCACCGTCTTCGTCTCGGCTGCCGTGTCCGAGAAGGACCTCGGCGCGGTCTTCGCCGGGCAGAAGGCGCGCATCGTGCTCAACGCCTATGCGGACCAGGTGTTCGAGGGCACCGTCAAGTACGTGGGCGAGGTGCTCGACCCCGACACGCGCACCGTGAAGCTGCGCGTGGCCATCGACAACCGCGACGGCCGCCTGCGCCCCGGCATGTTCGCCAAGGTCGTGCTCGCGGGCGAGGGGCACCGGGCCACCGTCGTGCCGCCCTCGGCCCTGCTGCAAAGCGGGCTCTATACCAAGGTCTTCGTGGAGAAGGCGCCGTTCAGGTACGAGCCGCGCACCGTGGCCGTGGGCGCCACCGTGGGCGAGCACGTGGAGGTGCTTTCGGGCCTGACGCCCGGCGAGCGCATCGTGGTGAAGGAAGGGGTGCTGCTCCATGATTGAGAAGCTCGTCACTCTGTGCTTCCAGCGCCGCGGCATCGTCTGGATCGTCTTCGCGCTCGTGGCGCTGTACGGTTGGCACAGCTGGAAGCAACTGCCCATCGAGGCCTACCCCGACATCGCCGACGTGACCTCGCAGATCGTCACGCAGGTGCCCGGCCTGGCCGCCGAGGAGGTGGAGCAGCAGATCACCGTGCCGCTGGAGCGCGAGCTGCTCGCCACGCCGGGGCTGCACGTGCTGCGCTCCAAGAGCACCTTCGGCCTGTCGCTCATCGTCGTGGTGTTCAAGGACGGCGTGGAGGGCTACTGGTCGCGCCAGCGCCTGCAGGAGCGCATCAGCGGCGTGAGCCTGCCCTACGGCGCCACGCCGGGGCTGGACGCCTACACCTCGCCCATCGGCGAAATCTACCGCTACACGCTCGAATCGAAGACGCGCGACCTGCGCGAGCTGTCCGAGCTGCAGTTCTGGACCGTGATCCCGCGCCTCAAGAAGGTGAGCGGCGTGGTGGACGTGGCCAATTTCGGCGGGCTCACGACCCAGTTCATGCTGGAGCTCGACCCGTCGCGCCTCGTGCAGTACGGCATCACGCTGCAGCAGATCAAGGACGCCATCAACGCCAACAACGGCAGCGCAGGCGGCAGCCTCATGGACCGGGGCGAGCAGTCCTACGTGATCCGCGGCACCGGCCTCATCCGCTCGCTGGACGACATGGGCAACGTCGTCGTGGCCCAGAAGAACGGCACGCCCGTGCTCGTCAAGGACCTGGGCACGCTGCGCTACGGCCACCAGGAGCGGCGCGGCATCCTCGGCAAGGACGACAACCCGGACGGCGTCTCGGGCATCACGCTGCTGCTCAAGGACGCCCAGGCCTCCGAGGTGATCGAGGGCGTGCACGCCGCCGTGCGCGAACTCAACGACCGGCTGCTGCCCAAGGACGTGAAGGTCGTGCCCTACCTCGACCGCTCTGCGCTCATCGACGCCACCACGCATACCGTGGGCAAGACCCTGCTCGAAGGCATCGTGCTCGTGAGCCTCGTGCTGCTGCTGTCCCTCGGCAACCTGCGCGCGGCGCTCATCGTGGCGCTCACCGTGCCGCTGGCCATGCTGATCGCCTTCATCTTCATGCGGCACCTGCAGATCCCGGCTAACCTGCTATCGCTCGGCGCGATCGACTTCGGCATCCTCGTGGACGGCGCGGTGGTGCTGGTCGAGAACATCCTGCGCCGGCGCGAGGAGCAGGAGGGGCGGCCGGTCACGGCGGGCGACGCCGTCGCCGCCACCGTGCAGGTGGCGCGCCCCATCTTCTTCGGCATGGGGGTGATCGTGGCCGCCTACCTGCCGCTGTTCGCCTTCCAGCGCATCGAGTACAAGCTGTTCTCGCCCATGGCCTTCGCGGTCGGTTCGGCCCTGCTGGGCGCGCTGATCGTGGCCCTGGCGCTCACGCCCGGCCTGGCCTACCTGGCGTTCCGCAAGCCGCGCCGCATCTTCCACAACCGGCCGCTCGAATGGCTCGCGCGGCGCTACGAGGCCTTCCTGGGCCGCGCCATCGGCGGCACGCGCTGGGTGGCAGCGGCCTGCGTGCTGGCACTGCTGGGCGTGGCGGGCCTGGGCGCCACCATGGGGCGCGACTTCCTGCCCTACCTCGACGAAGGCTCGCTCTGGCTGCAGGTGACGATGCCGCCGGGCATCACCCTCGACAAGGCCAGCGCCATGGCCAGCGAGCTGCGGCGCGCGACGCGCGAGTTCCCCGAGGTCTCGTACATCGTCACCCAGACCGGGCGCAACGACGACGGCACCGACCCGTGGACCGTCTCGCACATCGAGGCCAGCGTGGGCCTGCACCCCTACAGCACCTGGAAGTCCGGCATGACCAAGCAGGAGCTCATCGCCAAGCTCGACGCGCGCTACCGCCAGCTCGCGGGCTTCAAGGTCGGCTTCATGCAGCCCATGATCGACGGCGTGCAGGACAAGCTCTCGGGCGCGCACAGCGACCTCGTCGTGAAGATCTACGGCGAGAGCTTCGACGAAATGCGCCGCATCGCCGGCGACGTGGTCGCCACGCTCGAAAAGGTGCCCGGCGCCGCCGACGTGGCCATCGACCAGGAGCCGCCGCTGCCCAACCTCACCATCGAGGTGGACCGCGCCGCCGCCGCGCGCTATGGCATCAACGTGGCCGACGTGAGCGACCTCATCTCCACCGGCATCGGCGGCACCGCCGTCGGCCAGGTGTATGTGGGCGAGAAAAGCTACGGCCTGGCCGTGCGCTTCGCGCAGAACCTGCGCAACGACCCGGACGCGATCTCGGCCCTGGTGCTCACGGCCCCTGGCGGCGCCAAGGTGCCGCTGGCCCAGGTCGCGCGCATCCGCACCGTGGAGGGCGAAAGCACCATCACGCGCGAGAGCGCGCGGCGCCACCTCACCGTCAAGCTCAACGCGCGCGGCCGCGACCTGTCGGGCTTCCTGGCCCAGGCGCAGGCCGCCATCGCGCGCGACGTGCGCTACGACCCGCTGCGCTACCAGATCGAATGGGGCGGGCAGTTCGAGAACCTGGAGCGCGCCCAGGCGCGCCTCATGGTCATCCTGCCGATCACGCTGGCCATCATGTTCCTGCTGCTGTTCGCCGAGTTCAACAACCTGCGCCAGCCCGCGCTGGTGCTGCTCGTGGTGCCCCTGGCCACGATCGGCGGCCTGGCCGCGCTGCACCTGCGCGGCATGACGCTGAACGTATCGAGCGCCGTGGGCTTCATCGCGCTGTTCGGCGTGGCGGTGCTCAACGGCGTGCTGATGCTGGCGCAGATCAACCGGCTGCGCAAGGACGAGGCCCGCCCCCTGCGCGAGGCCGTGATCGAGGGCGCGCGCAGCCGCATGCGCCCCGTGCTCGTCACCGCCACCGTCGCGGCCTTCGGCCTCACGCCCGCCATGCTGGCCACGGGCCTGGGCAGCGACGTGCAGCGGCCCCTGGCCACCGTGGTGGTCGGCGGCCTGGTGAGCGCCACGCTGCTCACGCTGGTGCTGCTGCCCGCCCTGTACTACCTGGTCGAAGTCCGCGCCGAAGCGGCAGCCCGGCGCCGGGCCGCCCAGGGCCCGGACGGCGACCCCACCCCCACCCTCGCCACCCCACGGGAGGCCGCATGAAGCGCAACACCCTTTTCCGCCACTCCGCCCTGTGCCCCATCCTGTGCATGGTGCCCCTGCTCGCGCACAGCCAGCCCGCCCCAGCGGACGCCCTGCCCTTCGGGCGCTACATGGACGCCGTGGAGCAGCACAGCCTCGAACTCGCGTCGCAGCGCGAGGCCATCGCCTCGGCGCGCGCGGGCATCTCCATCGCGGGCGTGCGGCCCGACCCCAACCTGTCGCTGGGGCTCGGCCCCCGGGAATTCAGCCGCGAAGTCAACCCCAAGCCGCGCCTGGGCAAGACCATCGGACTGGACTGGACGGTCGAGACCGGCGGCAAGCGCACCCGGCGCATCCAGGCCGCGCAGAGCAACCTGCACCTTGCCGAAGCCACGGCCGAAGGCGTGAAGCACCAGCTGTTCAGCGACGCGGCCGCCGCCTTCGCCGAGGCCTGCCGCGCCCGCGAGGCGCTGGCGCGGCAGGAATCGTCGCTGCAAGCCCTGTCCAACGTGGTGCGCGCCAACGAAGTGCGCCGCCGGGCCGGCGACGTGGGCGGGCTGGAGCTGCTGCAGTCGCGCACCGAGCGCGACCAGTTCCAGGCCGCGGTGACCAAGGCCCGCGCCGATGCGCAGGTGGCCATGGCCAACCTGTCGGTGCCACTCGGGCGGCGCTTCGATAGTGTCTTCGGCTCTCCGCCGCTCGATTGCGGCTTCGCACCCTACACACCCGAGGCCCTGGCCGACGGGCTGATCCAGCGCGCGCTGCAGGAGCGCGACGATGTGCGGATCGCCCGCTCCACGCTGGCCAACGCCCGCGCCAACGCGGACCTGGCGGCAGCCAACCGCTACGTGGACCCCACGGTGAGCCTGAGCTACGGCTACACGCCCCGGGGCCGCAACGGCGTCGACGCCGACGGCGGCCCCGTGGAAGGCTCGCCGCGCTCCAACACGCTGAACGTGTCGGTATCCATCCCCCTGCCGTTCTCGCGCCTGCAGCGCGGCGAGCTCGTGCAGGCCGAGGCCGCCATCACGCAGGCCCTGCTGGGCGTGCAGCAGGCCGAGCTCAAGGCCGAGGCCGACGTGCGGGCGAGCTACCTGCAGTTCTCGGCCGCACGCGACAACCTGCAGCGCTACCGCGAATCGGTGCTTGCCAATGCACAGAAGGTGCTGGAAGGCATCCGCCTGTCGTACCGCAATGGCGCCGCTTCGCTGCTGGAACTGCTGGCGGCCCAGCGCTCCGCGGACGACGCCTACCTTGCGTTCCTGCAGGCCCAGGCCGACTGGGCCGCGAGCGCCGTGCAGCTGCAACTCAGCCTCGGGCTGCGGCCGGTGCTGTGAGAATGGAACCAGCCTGCGTGATAGTCATCCATACCGAGGGGGTATCTCCATGAACATCCTGCAAGAGCTTTTTGCACGCTTCCTGCAGACCCGGCACGTCACGCGGCATTTCAGCCGCCGCCTGCTGCTGGAGACCTTCGCGCCCAAGGGAGCGGCGCTCCAGGCCCCGCCAGCGCTGGCGTCGCGCGAGCTGCAGCATGCGGCCAGCGACGACATCCCCGGCGTGCTGGTGCGCCTGGGCTCGCACGAGGAGGGGCTGAGCGACGCCGAGGCCGAGGCCGCACTGCACCGCTTCGGCCCCAACGAGGTGGAGCACGAAAAGCCCCTGCCCCCGTGGCTGCACCTGTGGCACTGCTACAAGAACCCGTTCAACCTGCTGCTGACGCTGCTGGCCGCGGTGTCCTACGTGACCGAGGACATCAAGGCCACGGTGGTGATCGGCACCATGGTGGCGCTCTCGACCCTGCTGCGCTTCGTGCAGGAGGGGCGCTCCAACCGCGCCGCCGAGCGACTCAAGGCCCTGGTCAGCAACACCGCCACAGTGATCCGGCGGGGCTTCGACGCCGATGCCGCCGGCATGCCTGAACACATTCCCGCGCCCGCGCGCCGCCTGGAAGTACCCATCGACCAACTGGTGCCGGGCGACCACGTGGTGCTGTCGGCCGGCGACATGATTCCGGCCGACTGCCGCGTGCTGTCGGCCAAGGACCTGTTCGTGGCCCAGGCCGCCATGACGGGCGAGTCACTGCCCGTGGAGAAGTTCGCCGAGCGCGACTGCGCGGGCGGCGGCGTGCTCGACGCCGCCAACCTCGTCTTCATGGGCACCAACGTGGTCTCGGGCTCGGCGCGCGCCATCGTGGTGGCCACGGGCAACCGCACCTACTTCGGCACGCTGGCCACGCGCGCGACCGCAACGAGTCGCGCGCCCACCGCGTTCCAGGCCGGGGTCAACAGCGTGAGCTGGCTGCTCATCCGCTTCGCGCTGGTCATGGTGCCGCTGGTGCTGCTGGTCAACGGCTTCACCAAGGGCAACTGGCTCGAAGCCTTTCTGTTCGCGCTGTCGGTGGCCGTGGGGCTTACGCCCGAGATGCTGCCCATGATCGTGACCAGCACCCTCGCCAAGGGGGCCGTGCTGCTGTCGCGCAAGAAGGTCATCGTGAAGCGGCTGGACGCCATCCAGAACTTCGGCGCCATGGACGTGCTGTGCACCGACAAGACCGGCACGCTCACGCAGGACAAGATCGTGCTGGAGCGGCACACCGACATCTTCGGCCAGAGCAGCGAGGAGGTGCTGCAGTTCGCCTACCTCAACAGCCACTACCAGACGGGCCTCAAGAACCTGCTCGACCGCGCGGTGCTGGAGCATGTGGAGCTGCAGACCGAACTCAAGCTGGCGCAGGACTACCGCAAGGTGGACGAGGTGCCGTTCGACTTCCAGCGCCGGCGCATGTCGGTCGTCGTATCGGAGCGCGACGACCACCACGAGCTCATCTGCAAGGGCGCCGTGGAGGAAATCCTCGCCACCTGCACGCACGTGCGCACCGCCACGGCCGCCGGCCGGGCGGACCAGCCGCTCGACGAGGCCATGCTGCAGCGCGTGCAGCAGGTCACGCGCGGGCTCAACCAGGAAGGCCTGCGCGTGGTGGCCGTGGCCATGAAGGAGATTCCGGCTTCGCAGACCACCTACTCGGTGGCCGACGAGGCGGATCTGACCCTCATCGGCTACATCGCCTTCCTCGACCCGCCGAAGGAATCGAGCGCGCCAGCCCTGCGCGCGCTTACCGAGCACGGCGTCACCGTGAAGGTGCTCACGGGCGACAACGAACTGGTAACGGCCGAAGTCTGCCGCCAGGTCGGCCCGCCCGCGGACCACGTGCTGCTGGGCAGCCAGGTGGAGCGCATGAGCGACGCCGCGCTGTCCGAGGCCGTCGAGAGCCACCAAGTGTTCGCCAAGCTCTCGCCGCTGCACAAGGAGCGCATCGTGCACGCGCTGCGCGGGCGCGGGCACATCGTGGGCTTCATGGGCGACGGCATCAACGACGCGCCAGCGCTGCGCGCGGCCGACATCGGCATCAGCGTGGACAGCGCCGTGGACATCGCCAAAGAAGCGGCGGACATCATCCTGCTCGAAAAGAGCCTCATGGTGCTGCAAGAAGGCGTGGTGGAGGGGCGCAAGACCTTC
>JASLFM010000526.1 GCA_030150585.1 Acidovorax sp. | reverse complement strand
CGGCAATTTCGTGGACCTCGACGTGCTGGCCGTCGGCCCCATCGTGCAGGACCTGTCGCAGAGCTTCGACAGCTACTGGAACAACGAACGCGCCTACCCCGTGCAGTCGCTCATCACGCGTGAAGAGCTGGATCGCCTGCGCCAGCAGGTCCCCAGCACGGAGCCGCTGCCGGTATCGGCCACACAGGGCCTCATCGACCCCGAGGCCCTCAGCGGGCAGCGCGCCCGCGTGTGGGACCGCAAACCGCTGGACCTCACGCGTGCCCGCTTCGTCTGGGCCCCGGCCGTGGTGCTGGCCGACCACCCCGCGAAGATTCCGGCCGAAAACGGCGCAGCACCGCCCGCCGAGGCTGGCACCTCCGTGGTGGACGGCCTGCTGGCGCTCATTGGCCGGGCACGCAGCGACCTGCTGATCGTCTCCCCTTACTTCGTGACCGGCCCCGACATGAAGGCGGCCTTCGCGCAGGCCATCGCGCGCGGCGTGCGAGTGCGCGTGCTCACGAACTCGCTGGCCTCGAACGACGCGCCGCTGGCCCACGCGGGCTATGCGCGGCACCGTGAAGAGCTGCTCGCCATGGGCGTCGAGCTCTACGAACTGCGTGCCGAGCAAGCAGGCCTGCGCAGCGCGATCGGCACGGCCACGGGGGGATCGAGCGGCAATGCGAGCGGCGCCTCGCGCGCCATGCTGCACTCGAAGCTGCTCGTGGTGGACCAGCGCCTCACGGCCATCGGCTCAATGAACCTGGACCCGCGCTCGCAGCGGCAGAACACCGAGGTCGCATTGCTCATCGTGAGCAGCGAACTCGCGCAGCGCGCCGCCACGCGCATCGAGCCCGCCCTGCTGGAGCGGGCCTGGCAAGTCGAGCTGACCGACCAGGGCCTGCTCTGGCGCGCCCCGCAGGGCAGCGGCCTGCCCGACGCCACGAGCGAGCCCGATGCGAGCCTGCCGCTGCGCCTGCTGCTCAAGCTGCTGGGGCCGCTGGCGCCGGACCACCTTCTGTAGCGGCGACCCTCTCGACCCAGGCCGTGATCTCGCGCTGGTCGGTGATCGTGCGCACATGCTGGTAGGCCTGCTCGGCCTCCGGAAAGCGCCGGCGCAGCAGGTTCAGCCACTGCTTGAGGCGCCCCGCGCGCTGATTCGGTGCCAGGCCCTCGCAGACCATCTCCCAGAAGCGTGCGAGATGCGGCACCACGGCAGGCCACGCCAGCAGGTCGCCATCGGGCTTGCCCGCATCGGCCGCGCGGATGGCCCGGGCCAGGCCCGGATCGGCCACCGCACCACGGCCCAGCATGAGCGCAGCGCAGCCCGAGAGCGCGCGGCAGCGCTGCGCGTCCTGCACCGTCCAGATTTCGCCGTTGGCCACCACGGGAACGCGCACCGCCTCGCGGATCGCGGGGATCAGTTCCCAATATGCGGGCGGGCGGTATCCATCGGCCTTGGTGCGCGCATGCACCACGAGTTCGCAGGCGCCGCCGGACTGCATCGCGAGCGCACAGTCCAGCGACTGCGACGTGTCGTTGTAGCCCAGGCGCATCTTGGCGGAAACGGGTAGGTGCGCAGGCACGGCGCGGCGCACTGCACCCACCACGGCCGCAATGCGCTCAGGCTCGCGCAGCAGCGCGGCGCCGCCGCCGTGGCGGTTCACCACCTTGGCCGGGCAGCCGAAGTTGAGGTCGATTCCCTCGGCCCCCATGGAAGCCAGGCGCGCGGCGTTTTCGGCCATGCTTGCGGGGTCGGAGCCCAGCAGCTGCGCGCGCACAGGCACACCCGCGAGTGTGCGGCTGCCGTTGCCCAGCTCGGGCATGGTGCGCAGGAACACCCGCTCGGGCAACAGCGTGTCCGTGACGCGGATGAACTCCGACACGCAGCGGTCCACGCCGCCCACGCGCGTGAGCACGTCGCGCAGCACGAAATCGAGCAGCCCCTCCATCGGGGCCAGCAGCAAGGTCATGGTCGCTCCATCGGGGCCAGCAGCAAGGTCATGGTCGCTCCATCGGGGTGCAGCCCCTCGTCATCACAGTGTCACCACGGACAGGTCCAATGCCTGCATCCATCGATGCCCGCGTGTGCCTTCCATGCTGCTGCAGAAGACCGAAAAAGCCCGCCTGGAACTCTCGCCCGGAGTCCGCACCCTGGGCCTGCGCGAGCGTTCGCTGCTGCTGCTGGCCGACGGCAAGACGCTGGCCGACCTGCAGGCCATGTACAACGGCGGCGGCGCGCAGATCGTAGAGCGCCTCATGGACGAAGGCTACCTCGCGGGCCTCGTGCCCGAAAGCGGCGCCCTTGGCATCGCCCCGGCACCGCCGCCGTCGGCCCTGCGCTCGCTGGCGGGCACGCGCATGTACCTGTTCGATATTTGCGAGCGCATGTTCGCCCGGCGCAACACCATCCTGGCCGAGAATTTCCGCGAGGCGCTGCGCAGCGCGCGCGACCGCGAGAGCATGCTCGACGTGGGCGAGGCACTGCTGCAGGAGATCAGCCTGCTCGCGGGCCCCGAGCGCGCGGCCACGGTGCGTGAACGCATGGAACAACTGCTGCCCGCGCAAAGCCTCGAACCCGTCGATTAAAGCGCGGCCAGCCGCCAAAGCGATGTGACCTCGGCCGAGCGCGCGGCATACAGGGGGTCGCCCGCATCCTGGCTTTTGGCGTGGCGCGGCCGGATGTCGTGCCGCCCGCACACGCGCAGGCCTGCCGCCGCGATCCAGCCCAGCAGTTCCTCGCGCGAGCGCAGGCCCAGGTGCTCGGCCAGGTCGGACAGGATGAGCCAGCCCTCGCCCTCGGGTGCGAGGTGCGCGCGCAGGCCTGCCAGAAAGCCGCGCAGCATGGCGCTGCCCTCGTCGTACACGGCACGCTCGATCGGCGCGCTGGCACGCGCGGGCAGCCAGGGCGGGTTGCACACCACGAGCGGTGCCTGCCCTGGCGGGAAGAGGTCGGCCTGCAGCAGTTCCACACGCTCTTGCAGGCCCAGGCGCTGCAGATTGTCCTGCGCGCAGGCCAAGGCACGCGGATCCTGGTCGGTGCCCACCACGCGGCGTATGCCGCGCCGCGCAAGCACCGCCGACAACACGCCCGTGCCCACGCCGATATCGAATGCCAGGGGGCAGCCCTGCGGCAGCGGAGCCTGGGCGACCAAGTCGACGTACTCGCCGCGCACGGGCGAGAACACGCCGTAGTGCGGGTGGATGCGGGCACCCAGCGCGGGCACTTCCACACCCTTCTTGCGCCACTCGTGCGCACCCACGACGCCCAGCAGTTCGCGCAGCGGGGCAACCATGGGCTCGCCGGGCGCGCGGCCCCAGGCTTCGGCACATGCTGCACGCCAGTCGGGCGCTCTGCGCAGAGGAATGGCGTAGTCGCCCTCCAATGGAATCAGCACCATGGCCAGCACACGTGCACGCTGGCCTTGCGCCTGGCGGTGCAGGTGGAAAGCCTCGGTGGGTGTGGCGGCCTTGCTGGCCTTGCGCGGGCGCCGATCGGCACGGCGCATCAGTGCCTGCAGCAGATGGCGCGCGTTCTGGAAGTCGCCGTGCCACAGCAACGCCGTGCCTTCGCTGGCCAAGCGGTAAGCCGCATCGGCCGCCAGCGTGTCATCCACGCAGGCCACGCGGCGCGGAGCGGGCAGGCCAGCCTCGGAGCGCCACAGTGCGCTCCGATCCTGGCCGTGCTCGCTCCAACGAATCATCTCAATCATCCATAGCGTTGCGCACTATCCGCAACCCCTGAAACTGGCGCAACCCCAGCCAGTGCACCCGTGGAACTGGCTTTGCCAGGCCACTGGGTGCGTCCTCCTGCCCGCAGCGCGCAGCGCTGCGAGAGCGGGGGGAAGCGGCGCAGCCGCTCAGGGGGGTGTCACGCATTGATGGGGCGTTGCAGCCGCACTTCCTCGATCTTCACGCCGCCGACGACGGCCGTCTTGGCCGTGGTCATCTCGCGCTTGAAGCCCGCGAGCTCATGGAAGCGCAGCGCGCGCTCGTTGCGCAGCGGCACCCAGGCGGTAACGGTGGTGCAGCCTTCTTCTTGCAGGCCATCGCGCGCGGCATCCCACAGGGCCAGGCCCACGCCTTGGTTCCAATGGGAGGGGGCTGCGTAGATGGCCCAGATTTCACCTGTGGTGGGGCGGGACTTCTCATCGCGCGAGCGGTCGAAGCCAACGAAACCGACGATCTTGTCGCCATCCACGGCCACTTGGACCTGGGGCTCGCAATACTCGATGGCCTCGCGCCAGTAGGCCTGGCGCTTCTCCACCGAAGACATGGATTTCAACTGTTCTTGGGGCAGCAAGTCACGGTAGGCTTCCATCGCCGAGGCAGTGTGGACTTGGGCGATGGCCTTGGCATCGCGAAGCGTGGCGGGACGAACCTGGATACTGGACATGGGGAGCACGAAAACGGTTGGGAAAACGAAAAACCCAGCATTTTCGCAAATTCCAAAATGCCCCGCGCCCCGCGCCCCTCAAAGCCAGCGGCGCAGCAGCGCCATCACCTGGTCGAAACGCGCGCCATAGGGGGGGTAGAACAGTGAGCCCATGGCCCAGCGTGACTGCACGAGCACCGACTTCTGGTGCGTGAAGCGCAGGAAGCCCTGCTCGCCATGGTAGGCGCCCCAGCCGCTGTCGCCCACGCCGCCGAAGGGCAGGTTGTCGTGCGCAATGTGCATGAGCGTGTCGTTCACCGTCACGCCGCCGCTCACGGTGCGGCGCAGCACATCGTCGCGCGTGGCCTCGCTGTTGCCGAACCAGTACAGCGCCAGCGGGCGAGGATGGGCGTTGATATGGGCCACGGCGTCGTCGAGCCGCTCGTAGGCGACCACGGGCAGCACGGGGCCGAAGATTTCCTCCTGCATGAGCTGCATGGCCGAGGTGGCACCGAACACGAGCACGGGCGCCATCTGGCGGCTCACGCCATCGCCCAGGCTTGCCTGGTGGTCGGGCCGCGGCGCCTTCGCGGCGGGTTCGATCACCTGCACCTCGGCCCCCTGCGTCTGCGCCTGCTGCAGCATGGTGCGCAGGCGCGCAAGGTGGCGCGTGCTGATGATGGAGGCGTAGTCGGGGTTACCCTCGATCTGCGGGAACAGCCGCAGCACGGCCGCGCGGTAGGCCTCGGCGAACGCCGCCTCGCGCCCCCGGGGCAGCAGCACGTAGTCGGGCGCGATGCAGGTCTGGCCCGCGTTGAGCAGCTTGCCGTGTGCGATCTTGAGCGCGGCCTCCTCGAGGTTGCAGTCGGTATCGATGATGCAGGGCGATTTGCCGCCGAGCTCGAGCGTGGTGGGCGTGAGGTTCGCGGCCGCAGCCTGTGCCACCTTGCGCCCCACGGCCGTGGAGCCTGTGAAGACCAGGTGGTCGAACGGCAGCGAAGCGACCAGCGCCGCCGTGGCCGCATCGCCCTGCACCACGCAAAACTCCTCGGGTGCGAAGAATTGCCCCACGAGCGCCGCAAGCTGGGCCGAGGTGTGGGGTGTGAGCTCGCTCGGCTTGAGCATCACACGGTTGCCTGCGGCCAGCGCCGTGATGGCGGGCGCGAGCGCCAGCTGCACCGGGTAGTTCCACGGCGAGATCACGCCCACCACGCCCAGCGGCTGGCGCAGGATAAACGCCGAGGCGGGCTGCAGGTGCATGGGCGTGCGCACCTTCTGCGGACGGCTCCAGCGCGCGAGGTGTTTCAGCGTGTGCGAGAGCAGCGCGCGCAGCACGAAGAAGTCGGCCACTTCGGTGAGCCGGGGGGACCGCATGCCGAAATCGGCCTGCACGGCAGCCGCGAGCACGGGGGCGTGCTCGTCGATGAGCTTGCGCATGCGCAGCAGCCGCTCGCGGCGCACGAGCAAGGGCACCTCGGGCTGGGTGCGGCTGGCCTCGTATTGGGTTTCGAACAGCGAGCGGATGTCGGCAGGGTTCATGGCATCCATGATAGGGCCGGCCGCACGCCGGAATTAGGGTTCCCGCACTTCACGCGGTTGGACGTCGGTCACGTCGGCCGCCCCGGGCAGCACGCCGCCGCGGCGGCTTGCGGCCTCTGCGGCAGCGCCTGCATCCGCAGGCCGCGCGCCGGACCAGCGCTGCGATGAACGGTAGACCGCGCTCCAGCCCGTGCGTGGGTCCACACGCAAGCCCCAGGGAGCGGCGGGGCGACCCGTGATCCTGGCCCACAGCACGCGCAGCCCCCACGCCACAGCCAGCAGGGCGGCGGCGGCCAGCAGGCTCAGGAAAAACACCAGCCCCAGGACCACCACCAGGGTCCGTACGAGCCAGCGGCCCAGGGTCGTCACGACATCGTTCAAAACACAGCCTTTCTGCGCAGTACCCGGATCAGGCCGGGCGGGCCTCGCCGAACTGGAACACGCCCGGCGCCTGCACCGGATCCACGCCGACCGGAATCACGCTCTTGGGCGGGAAGCGCCCTTCGAGCAGCAGCTTCGACAGCGGGTTCTCGATGCGTTGCTGGATCGCCCGCTTGAGCGGACGCGCGCCGAACACGGGGTCGAACCCCACCTTGGCCAGTTCCTTCAGCGCCGCGTCGGACACCTCCAGCGCAAGGTCCATGCGCGCAAGCCGCGCCTGCAGCAGCTGCAACTGGATGCGTGCGATCGCCTCGATGTGCTTGGCATCGAGCCCGTGGAACACCACCGTTTCGTCGATCCGGTTGAGGAATTCGGGCCGGAAATGGTTCTTCAATTCCCCCCAGACGGCTTCCTTGATGTCCTCCGAATCCTGCCCGACCATGGCCTGGATCAGGTGCGAGCCGATGTTGCTCGTCATCACGATCACCGTGTTCTTGAAGTCCACGGTACGGCCCTGGCCGTCCGTGAGGCGGCCATCGTCCAGCACCTGCAGGAGCACGTTGAACACGTCGGGGTGGGCCTTTTCCACCTCGTCGAGCAGCAGCACGCTGTAGGGCTTGCGGCGCACGGCTTCGGTCAGGTAGCCGCCCTCCTCGTAGCCCACGTAGCCGGGCGGCGCGCCGATCAGGCGGGCCACGGAGTGCTTTTCCATGAATTCGCTCATGTCGATGCGCACGAGGTGGTCTTCGCTGTCGAACAAAAAGCCCGCGAGTGCCTTGCACAGCTCGGTCTTGCCTACGCCCGTGGGGCCGAGGAACAGGAACGATCCCGTGGGCCGATTCGGGTCCGACAGGCCCGAGCGCGAGCGGCGGATGGCGTTGGCCACGGCACTGATGGCCTCGTCCTGGCCGACCACGCGCTCGTGCAGCTTGGCCTCCATGAGCAGCAGCTTGTCTTTCTCGCCTTGCATCATCTTGGACACGGGAATGCCCGTGGCGCGGCTCACGACCTCGGCGATTTCCTCAGCGCCCACCTGGGTGCGCAGCAGCCGGTGGGCGGGTGCGGCGCCCTCCTTGCCCTCTTCCTTGGCCTGTGCTTCCTTGAGCTGCTTCTCCAGCTCGGGCAGCTTGCCGTACTGCAACTCGGCGACCTTGTTGAAGTCGCCTTTGCGCTTGAAGTCTTCAATCTGCAGCTTCACTTTCTCGACCTGCTCGCGCACCTGCTGGCTGCCCTGGGCCTGGGCCTTTTCGGCGGTCCAGACATCTTCCAGGTCGGCAATCTCCTTTTGCAGCTTCTCGATTTCCTCCTCGATGAGCTGCAGGCGCTTTTGCGAGGCCTCGTCCTTTTCCTTCTTCACAGCCTCGCGCTCGATCTGCAGCTGGATCAGGCGGCGGTCGAGCTTGTCGATGGCCTCGGGCTTGGAGTCGATCTCGATCTTGATCTTGGCAGCGGCCTCGTCGATGAGGTCGATGGCCTTGTCGGGCAGGAAGCGGTCGGTGATGTAGCGGTGCGAGAGTTCGGCCGCGGCCACGATGGCCGGATCGGTGATCTCCACGCCGTGGTGCACCTCGTACTTTTCCTGCAGGCCGCGCAGGATGGCGATGGTTGCTTCCACGCTGGGCTCGTCCACGAGAATCTTCTGGAAGCGGCGCTCGAGCGCGGCGTCCTTCTCGATGTACTTGCGGTATTCGTCGAGCGTGGTCGCACCCACGCAGTGCAGCTCGCCGCGCGCGAGGGCCGGCTTGAGCATGTTGCCCGCATCCATCGCGCCCTCGGCCTTGCCCGCGCCCACCATGGTGTGCAACTCGTCGATGAAGACGATGGTCTGCCCCTCGTCCTTGGCCAGCTCGTTGAGCACGCTCTTCAAGCGCTCCTCGAACTCGCCACGGTACTTGGCGCCCGCGAGCAAAGCCGCCATGTCGAGCGACAGCACGCGCTTACCCTTGAGGCTCTCGGGCACCTCGCCCGCGATGATGCGCTGGGCCAGCCCTTCGACGATGGCGGTCTTGCCCACGCCGGGCTCGCCGATGAGCACGGGGTTGTTCTTGCTGCGGCGCTGCAGCACCTGGATGGCGCGGCGAATCTCGTCGTCGCGGCCGATCACGGGATCAAGCTTGCCTGCGCGGGCGCGTTCGGTGAGGTCCAGGCAGTACTTCTTGAGGGCTTCGCGCTGACCTTCGGCCTCGGGACTGTCCACCTTCTGGCCACCGCGCACGGCGTCGATGGCGGCTTCCAGGCTCTTGCGCGTGAGGCCGTTCTCCTTGGCGATGCGTGCGGCCTCGCCCTTGCCGTCGGCGAGCGCGAGCAGGAACAATTCACCCGCGACGAACTGGTCGCCGCGCTTGATGGCTTCTTTCTCCGTGGCCTGCAACAGCTTGGCCAGGTCGGGGCCGACCTGCACCTGCTCCTGGCCTTGCACCTGGGGCAGGCGCTTGACGGCATTCTCTGCGGCCGCCTGCAGCCCCGCTACGTTGGTCCCCGCGCGCTGCAGCAGCGCGCGCGGCCCATCCTCCTGCCGCAGCATGGCGGCCAGGACGTGCAAGGGGTCAATGTAGGCATGGTCGTTGCCCAGCGCGAGCGTTTGGGCATCGGCCAGGGCTTCCTGGAACTTGGTGGTGAGCTTGTCGAGACGCATGGTGTAAAAACCTCCAACTTCACGCTACCTAGGGCTGAATGCCCCCGATTTCAAGCAGTTTGCGCACAAAAGTGCTTGCCCTGCATCAACCCCGGCTGCTGGCGAGCTGCAGGTTCGTGCTGCGCAGGCGGGCCGACAGCTCCACGCCCAGGTTCTCCATGAGCCGGTAGGCCAGCGCCGGCTCGGTGCGCAGCAGGTCGTCCACGGCCGCGCGGCGCAGCACGCTCACCAGCGCGTCCTCGGCCACCACCGCCGTGGCGGAGCGCGGCGTGCCGTCGAGAAAGCCCATCTCCCCCAGCGTCGCCCCCGCACGCACCGATGCCACACGCAGCCGCCCCTGCGCCACCAGGATATTCACGCTACCCCGGCGCAGCACGAACAGCTCGCGCGAGTGCTGGCCCTCGGCGAAAAGGACCGCCCCCACCCCCATGGCCCGCTGTTCGAAGCACTGCTCCACGCGCTCGCGCTGCGCGGCGTCGAAGCCTTTGAGCAGCGCGCTGGGCTCCTCGAACGGGCCCGCCGGAAACGCCTCGCCCCCCGGCAGTTCGAGCAGGTGGTTCTCGACAAACTCGAGCGCGCGGTCCGCATCCTCGAAGTAACGCACGCCGTCCAGCCCGTCCTCCTCGGTCAGTACCAGGGCCTCCTCGCCGTCCATGCCCATGAGCAGCCGGCGCGAGGCGAACGCGGAATGCACGACGAGCACGCCCTGCTCGCGCGCCCGCGCCTCGAAGCGGGCCACGGCGCGGCCGATGGTGCTGTCCACCGACACCACGCCCTCCCAGTCGATCACGACAAAGCGCGCTCCCGGCAACGCATCGCGCAGTTGCTCGTACAGCATGTCGGCCGAGCCGAAGAACAGCGCGCCCTGCAGGCGCACGCGGCGGATCAGGCCGCCGTAGGTTTCGAGCAGCGCGGTGGCGCGGCGCGAGCGCGAGCAGTTGGAGCGGCACACCAGACCGCTCTGGATGTCGCGCACCGGCGTGCGTGCGTTGCGCCGCGCGAACAGTGCCAGGCCCGCAATGATGCCGACGGGCATCGCCGCCAGCATGTTCGAAAGGCCTGCCGCCACCACGACTACGACCAGCCAGGTGATGAGGTCCTCGCGCTCGAGCGCACTGACGTGCGACTTGCCCGCGCTGCCCACCCAGCGCGCGAGCGGCGCCAGGCTGGGCCGGTCCACGAGGCTCCAGGCTTCGAAAAGCAGCAGGGCCGCCACGGCCGCGAGCGGAATCCACTCGACCCAGCCCGTCAGCGCGAAAACCGCCACGGCCAGTGCCAGCAGGCGCAGCGCGAGCGGCCCCAACCCCCCGGCGCGCAGCGCGCCCAGCGTCGCCCCCGAAGCGCCTCCCACGGGCAGCGCGCCGAAGGCCGCCGCCCCGGCCTGGACCGCGCAGGAAAGGTACTGCTGCCAGGGTCGCGCCGCTTCGCGCTCATGGACCTGGCTCACCAGGGCATCGGCCAGCGCGGTGTTCATGAACACCGCACCGCCCAGCAGCATGCCCGCCAGCAGCACATCGCGCAGGATGGCGGCCGTGACCGCCTCCGCCCCCCACCAGGCCGACCAGTCGAGTGCAGGCAGTTGGGGCCCCGACAGCGCGCCATGGGCCAGCACCGTGGGCACCTGTGCTCCCTGGGCCGCGAGCACGCCCCCCAGCACGCTGGCGGCCGCGAGTCCTGCCAGGCTCGCGGGCGCTCCAGGCCATAGCCCGCGTGCGAGGGCTGCCACGGCAATGCACGCGGCCACGAGCAGCAGCATCACGCTGGGCCGCATGCCGTGCTGCAGCACCAGCGCCTCCAGCGTGGGCACCTGGCTGAGCACGATGAGCACCGCCGTGGCGTTGGCGAAACCCGCGAACACCGGCGCCGGAATGAAACGCGTCAGCCGCTCGGCCCGCAAGGCATAGAGCACGGGCAGGCACAGCGCAGCCACCACGCAGACCGAGGCCACGAGCGTGGCGCGCACCTGCGGCGTATCCGCCAGCCCCCACGACGGCATGCGCAGCACGAACGCGTCGACGATGCCCGCGAGGATAGACACCGAGAAGAACCGTACCGAGGACACCATCGGCCGCCGCGAAAACGACCCCGCGAAGTTCACGGCCGCCAAGCCCAGCAGGCCGGCCCACAGCAGCGGCGCCGTGTAGCCGGGCCCGATCTTGCCCGCGAGCCAGACGATGGCCGCAATGCTGCCCGGCAGGGCCATACCACAGCCCTCCAGGGCCGAGGCCAGTGCGGCAAAGAGGCCTGCCCTGCGCTCCTGCGCCATGTCAGCCCGCCACCTGCGGTGCCGAGATGCCCCAGCGCGCCAGGGCCGCATCGTCGCTCACGCGGGCGTCCACCCAGCGCGCGCCCTGCGGCGTCTGCTCCTTCTTCCAGAACGGCGCCTGGGTCTTGAGGTAGTCCATGAGGAATTCGCAGGCCTGGAAGCTCTCGCCCCGGTGGGCCGAGGTCACGGCCACGAGCACGATCTGGTCCAGCGGCTGCAGCAGGCCCACGCGGTGGATCACGCGCACGCCGAACAGGTCGAAGCGGCGCAAGGCCTCGTCGATCATGGCCTCGATCGATTTCTCGGTCATGCCGGGGTAGTGCTCCAGCTCCATCGAGGTGACCGCGTCGCCATCGTCTTTCGCCGCCGGGCCGCCCCAAGACGAAAGCGCCCCCTCGGGGGGCAGCGAGGACACGCCAGTGCCAAGCGTGGGGGTGCTATTTCTGTCGCGCACCGTGCCGACGAAGCAGCACACGGCGCCCACACGCCCATCCTGGGCGCGCAGCACGGCCAGCTCCGTGGAGACATCGAAATCCTGGGCCTGGATGGAAACACGCGGCAAGTTCATGGCAGCTATTTTTCTACGAAAACGGCGGTTTTTCCGGTCACAAGAACCAGTTGCAGCCCCATTGTGGCTACGATTTCGCATTTCCCCCACCCATTGCGGCCCGCACTCCACCATGGCCACCCAGAGCATCACCACCGACGCGTACAAGCTGTTTCCGTCGCCCCGCAACCAGCACCGCATCGTGTTCGAGCACCAGAGCTTCGTGCCGCACCCCTATGCGCTCATCGACCTGCCCAGCTTCGACCTCGCGGGCCGCTACAGCCTGTTCGCGGCCTGCCGGCTGGCGGACATGAAGAGGCGACAGCTCGTGACCTTCGAGCAGCCCGAGGACCAGGCCCGGTTCGAGCGCCTGTTCGTGCCCGACTAGGGCCTGTCATGCACGACGACAACCAGATCCTCGTCCCGCCCTCGTTCATCGCGCTGTACAGCGACGCGCGGGCCCGCCCGCTGGCGCCGGCCCACGAGGTGCGCGCGCGCTACGAACTCTGCGAAGACCTCGCGAACCACCTCGTGGAGCACGCGCAGACGCTGTACCACGTGCAGGCCCCGTCCGAGGCGGAAATCCTGCGGCGCATCCACGCCGGCCTGGCGGGCCCGGATTCGGGCGTGACGCCCGCCGAGGCCGTGTGGACCACCTGCCGCCTGGCCGAGCTGTTGCAGTGGCCCTGCCCCGAGTTGCCGCCCCCCGCTATACTGCCGTAATGCCTTCGTGCCATGCCCTCGCCCGCCGCGCCACCCCTGTGGTGGCAACGGCATGCGTGGGCAAAGCCAAAAAACCCCAGCTCATCTGACCGGAGCTGCGGTTCCGTCCGGATGAGCGACGGAACCGACAGGCACAATCCCCTTCCCGTTTTCCCTTTCATCGAGCCCCGAGGCCCCGCGCGCACGCCGGCCGGTTCATTTCCCGGTCGCATGCCCTTGAAAGGACGAAAACCCATGACAGTTCCCCAACCTCGCAACGGCTTCCGTGGCCTGTGGATTCCCCTCGTCACGCCCTTCGACAGCGACGGCGCCGTTGACCATGTGGCGCTGCGCGCCCTGGTGCGGCGACTGCAGGACAGCGGCATCGCGGGCCTGGTCGTGTGCGGCTCCACGGGCGAGGCCCCGGCGCTCGACGCAGCCGAGCAGGACGCCGTGCTCGATGCCGTGCTGGCCGCAGCACCCGGCCTGCCCGTGGCCATGGGCCTGTCGGGCTACCACCTGGGCCACATGCTGGAGCGCGTGCGCGGCTGGAACGCGCGGCCCCTCGCGGGCCTGCTCGTGCCTGCGCCGCACTACATCCGACCATCGCAGGCGGGCCTGCTGCACTGGTTCCGCGCGATCGCCGATACCGGTGCCCACCCGCAGATCGTCTACGACATTCCCTACCGCACGGGCGCCACGCTCGCGCTGGCCACGCTGCGCGCGCTCGCGGAGCACCCGCGCATCCGCGCCATCAAGGACTGCGGCGGCGACGCGGCCAAGACCCAGGCCCTGATCGCCGACGGCCGGCTGCAGGTGCTCGCGGGCGAAGATGCGCAAATCCTCACCACGCTCGCGCTGGGCGGCAGCGGCGCGATTGCCGCGAGTGCGCACTGGCAGCCTGCACGCTTT
>JASLFM010000522.1 GCA_030150585.1 Acidovorax sp. | reverse complement strand
TCGTTGATGCGCTTGAAGTGGTCGATGTCGAGCATCAGCAGGCACGCCGGCGCCGCGTTGCGCGGGCGGAAATGCCCCTCCAGCCCCGCCAGCAGGCCGCGCCGGTTCAGCAACTGCGTCAACGGATCGCGCTCCGCGGTGGCCCGCAGCGCATCGGTCAGGCGGCGCAGCACCAGCCAGATCATGGACGGCGCCAGCACCGTGGCAAGGAAGGACATGTAGATATAGAACACGATCTGGACGGGGTGCCCCATGTCCAGCGCTTCCAGCCCGCCCCGCACCACCCGCGTGCACTTGATGGCATTCAGCACACACAGCCCGCCGATGAGCAACGCGAAAAGCGCCATCTCCACGCGCAGGTCCTTTGCAAGGCTGCGCATGGCGTAGACCACCGCTCCGGCCATCGCTGCGAAAATCAGCGCCGAAGCGAGCGAAAGCATCGCATAGCGGGCGACCGATCCCAGCAGCCACTGCGCCAGCATCTGCGCCACCGTATAGCCCAGCGCCATCATGAGCAAGGGCTTCAGCAAGGGCGCAGATCGACCGAAAAAACGCATGGCACCAATCCAGTACACCATGGGCACGCACAGGGTCAGCGTGTGGTTGGCCACGCTTACCGCGTCCCAGTTCGGCGGACCGCCCACCAATTGCAGCACATAGGCCAGCCCCAGCATGGCATTGCCAACGGCAAAAATATCCATGCCGAGCTTCTCACCCTGCAACCGCGTGCTGATCAGCCAAAACATGACGGCAAAGCACAGCAAGTGCACACAAAGCATGCCGACGATGACGGTTGCAACCATGCCCGCCGGCCTAACCGCGCCCGGAGGCCTCGTCGCCCAGCGCGCACTGCACGGGCTTCGCGCCCAGCAGCCGCACGCACACCTGCGGGTCGATCTGCACCAGGAAGCCGCGCCGCCCCCCGTTGATGGCGATGCGGGGCAGCGCGAGGATGCTCTCCTCGATGAACACCGGCATCTCCTTGCGCGTGCCGAACGGCGAGGTGCCACCCACCAAGTAGCCGCTGTGGCGGTTGGCCACTTCAGGCTTGCAGGGCTCCACGCTCTTGGCACCGATCTGGCGCGCGAGGTTCTTGGTGGACACCTTGCGGTCGCCGTGCATCAGCACGATGAGCGGCCGGGCGTCCTGGTCCTGCATCACGAGCGTCTTGACCACAGTGTGCTCGTCCAGCCCCAGTTGCCGCGCCGACTCCTCGGTGCCGCCATGCTCCACATAGTCGTAGGGGTGCTCGGTAAATTCCACCTTCGCAGCACGCAGCATCTGCGTGGCGGGGGTTTCGCTGACGTGGGCGGCTTTGTCTCTCTTGGCCATGGCTGTCACTGTGCAGGATCGCGCAGTTCCCAGCGCACCGCGTCAATCGCCGCCAGCAGTGCGGGCGAGAGCCGCGTGCCCCAGGCATCGAGGTCTTCATCGAGCTGCGCGAGCGAAGTCACACCGATGATGGTGCTGGCCACGCGCCAGTTCTGGTAGCAGAAGGCCAGCGCCATCTGCGTGGGCGAGAGGCCGTGGTCGCGCGCGAGCTGGTTGTAGCGCCGCGCGGCGGCCAGCGCCTCGGGGCGGCCCCAGCGCTGCTTACGCACCGACTCATAGCGGGCGATGCGCGCGCCCTGCGGCGCGCCGGGGTCGGTGGGCGCGTGCTGGTCGTATTTGCCCGTCAGCAGGCCAAAGCCCACGGGCGAATAGGCCAGCAGCGACACATGCAGGCGGTGGCAGGTTTCGTCCAGTGCATTCTCCCAGCTGCGGTTGATGAGGCAGTAGGGGTTCTGCACCGACACCACGCGCGGCAGGCCGTGCTGCTCAGCCAGGCGCACGAACTCGTGCACGCCATAAGGCGTTTCGTTTGACAGGCCCACGTAGCGGACCTTGCCCGCCCGGACGAGCGAGGCCAATGCCTCGAGCTGCTCATGGATCGGCGTGGCGGACGTTTCCTTCGCGGGGTCGTAGTAGAGCGTGCCGAAGGCGGGCACATGCCGCTCGGGCCAGTGGATCTGGTAGAGGTCGATCACATCGGTCTGCAGCCGGCGCAGGCTGCCCTCGCACGAGGCCACGATGTCGGCCGCCGTCATTCCCTTGCCCTCGCGCACCCAGGGCATGCCCCGCGAAGGGCCCGCCACCTTGCTCGCCACCACGATGCGGCCGCGCGCGCCGGGGCGCTGGGCCAGCCAGCGGCCGATGATGGACTCCGTGGCGCCGTAGGTCGCCTCGCGCGCGGGCACCGCGTACATCTCGGCGGTATCGATGAAGTTCACTCCGCGCTCCAATGCGCGGTCGAGGATGGCATGGGCGTCCTGCTCGCCCACCTGCTCCCCGAAGGTCATGGTGCCGAGACAGATGGGGGTGACATGCAGATCGCTCTGCCCGAGAGGAATGGTATTCATGCGCTGGCTTTCTAGAACAAGCGCCGCAGTGTACGGATTTGCAACCACCTCTGCAGCCATGGGCCTGCGCGCACCCACAGCCACCGAACAGGCAACGGAAAGCATCGCCATCAAGCAGCTATCACGGGCCCCGTTTGCACTTTGGCCGTCCTGCGGCTACACTATTGCAACGCGTTGCATTCGTGCTCGTCTTTGCAGCGCCTGTCTGACGATACCTTGGCCTCTTCGGCCGCCATATAGCCAGCGCTTCGCTCCAGAAGCCGTAGGCGTCATCCCCTACATCGCGGCGAGCATTCCGCACGTCCGAACCCATTCACCGGGCTTGCTCATCCCCCTTGGTCTTTGCCAGGGAGGCTCCCTCCACTAGCTCCGATGGCATGCCCAGCCAAGCAGGCATGACCCATCAACCATTTTCATGCCTGCACACAATGCGGAGCGCGTGGGCAACTACGTTGTCACGCCGCTCACCAAATCCACCGGCTCCGGTCTGTTCGCTGCCTCCGTGTCCATCCGCCGAGGAATGCACGACCGCATCTTTCGTTTCATCCCGCACTTCGCCAGCGATACGCGGGCAACCCAATATGCCCTGGCGGAAGGTCGCAGCATGGTGCTGCGAAACCAGTTGAACTGACCAGCCTTCCTCACACTACCCAAGGAGATCCGTGGCCAAAGAAGATCTGATTGAAATGCTGGGAAAAGTCGACGAAGTTCTCCCAGACACCCGCTACCGCGTGACCCTCGAAAACGGCCACCAGCTCGTAGCCTACGCAGGCGGCAAGATGCGCAAGCACCGAATCCGCGTACTCGCTGGCGACCGCGTGACCCTGGAAATGTCACCATACGACCTCAACAAGGGTCGTATCACGTTCCGCCACATTGAAAACCGCTCCAGCTCCAGTTCTGCACCGCGCCGGCGCCGCTGAACGGGAAGCTCCCACTCTCACGGCTCATGCCTGCCGGCATTGGCCAACCAATCGCTGAAAGATCACCATGAACAACCGACTCTATGTGGGCAACTTGGCCTACTCCGTGGATGACGAATCCTTGACTCGCCAGTTTTCCCACTTTGGCTCCGTGACCAGCGCCCAGATCATGATGGAGCGCGAAACAGGCCGCTCCAAAGGCTTCGGCTTCGTGGAGATGGGCACCGAGGCCGAGGCGCAGGCAGCCATTGATGGCATGCACGAGAGCATGCTCAACGGTCGCTCGCTGACAGTGAACCACGCGCGACCGTTTGAGCAGCGCCCGTCCTCTTCGCGCAACATGGGCGGTCGCGGGGGCTTCCGCGGTAGCAGTTATTGACGGAGCGGCCGTGCTGCCCGCCAGCACTCCCATGCTCCACCAGGGAGGGGATGGCCTTTTGGGCTTTCGATGCTCTGAGCCCGTCGCAAGCGCCTGCCGGGCAGATGCCTCCAGCTGTCCCACCAACGACTGCGGAGCACGCGGCGCTGCGGAATAATCCGCCGGCATGTACCAGCCCCAACGCGAAAGCCGCTCCGAATTCATCCGCATCCGCACGCTCGACTACCACGTGCGCCTCTGGGGCGAGGCCCGCCCCGGCAGCACACCGCTCGTGCTGGTGCACGGCTGGATGGACGTCGGTGCCTCGTACCAGTTCGTGGTCGACGCGCTCGGCGCCGCTTTCGCCGAGGGGCGCCAAATCATTGCGCCCGACTGGCGCGGCTTCGGCCTCTCCCGCCTGCCCTCGCCCAGCGATCACTACGTGTTCGCCGACTACCTGGCCGACCTCGACCAACTGCTAGACCACTATGCCGGCGAGCAGCCCGTGGACCTCGTGGGCCACAGCATGGGCGGCAACGTGGCCATGTTCTATGCGGGCGTGCGGCCCTCGCGCATCCGCCGCCTCGTCAACCTCGAAGGCTTCGGCCTGCCCGCCACACGCCCCGCGCAGGCCCCGGGCCGCTATGCGCAGTGGATGGACGAGTTGCGCCAGTTCGAGCGCGGCGAGATGGCGCTCAAGGACTACGACAGCGCCGAAGGCGTGGCCCAGCGCCTCATGAAGACCAACCCGCGCCTGCCCGCCGACAAGGCCGCCTGGCTCGCGCGGCATTGGGCGCGCCAGGGCAGCGACGGCCGCTGGGCCATCCAGGGCGATGCCGCGCACAAGATCGTGAGCGCGCAGCTCTACCGCGTGGACGAGGCGCTCGCGCTGTACGAATCCATCACCGCGCCCGTGCTCTCGGTCGAAGCAAGCGACGATAGCCTGGGGCGCTGGTGGAAAGACAAGTACAC
>JASLFM010000510.1 GCA_030150585.1 Acidovorax sp. | reverse complement strand
TTTTGCAGCAAGGCCAGAAAATCGAGCAACTGGGCGATCCGGGCTTCATCCAGATCCAACCCCAGCGCCCGCACGCCAGCGCACAGCGGCTCGCGCAGCGCGGCGCTCATGCTCCGGCTTCCACCGTGGCAGCCGCTTCCTGGGCGAAGCCCTTGAAGCCACCCTTTTTCAGGTGCACGAGCAGCAAGGACACGGCCGCGGGCGTCACACCCGAGATGCGCGAGGCCTGGCCCAGCGTCTCGGGCCGGTGCTTCTGCAGTTTCTGGCGCACCTCGATCGACAGCGCCGCCACCTGCATGTAGTCCAGCTCGGCCGGCAGCTTGAGGCTTTCGTAGTGGGCGGCGCGCTGCACCTCGTCCTTCTGGCGATCGATGTAGCCCGCGTACTTGGCGGCGATCTCCACCTGCTCGATCGCAGGGCCACTGAGTTCGCCGAGTGTTTCACGTGAAACCTCGGCCGAGGCGTACTTGCCGCCATCCATGCCCATGAGGGCAGCGTACGACACGTCGGGCCGGCGCAGCAGATCGAACAGGTTGTACTCGTGCTCGATGGCCTTGCCCAGCACGCGCTCGGACTCTGCCGCCGCGAGGATGCGCGGGTTCACCCAGGTGGAGCGCAGGCGCTCCGTCTCCCGCGCTACCGCGTCGCGCTTGCGGCTGAAGGCATCCCAGCGCGCATCATCCACCAGTCCCATGCGGCGGCCGGCTTCGGTCAAGCGCATGTCGGCGTTGTCCTCGCGCAGTTGCAGCCGGAACTCGGCACGGCTCGTGAACATGCGGTAAGGCTCGGTCACCCCCTTGGTGATGAGGTCATCCACCAGCACGCCCAGGTAGGCCTCGTCGCGGCGCGGCAGCCAGGCGGCCTCGCCCCGGCACTGCAGCGCGGCGTTGATGCCGGCGAACAGGCCCTGCGCCGCCGCCTCTTCGTAGCCCGTGGTCCCGTTGATCTGGCCCGCGAAGAACAGACCCTGGATCTGCCGGGTCTCGAAGCTGCTCTTGAGCGAGCGCGGATCGAAGTAGTCGTACTCGATCGCGTAGCCCGGGCGCAGGATGTGGGCATTCTCCAGGCCGCGCATGGAGCGCACCAGGTCGTACTGGATGTCGAACGGCAGGCTGGTGGAGATGCCGTTGGGGTAGTACTCGTTCGTGGTGAGCCCCTCGGGCTCCAGGAAGATCTGGTGGCTGTCCTTGTCGGCAAAGCGGTTGATCTTGTCCTCCACGCTGGGACAGTAGCGCGGACCTACCCCTTCGATCTTGCCCGTGAACATGGGGCTGCGGTCGAAGCCGCTGCGGATGATCTCGTGCGTGCGCGCGTTGGTATGGGTGATCCAGCACGGCACCTGCTTCGGGTGCATGGCCGCGCTGCCCATGAAGCTGAACACGGGCACGGCACCCTCGTTCACGCCGCCGGGCATGCCGTCGCCAGGCTGCTCCTCGCACTGGCTGAAGTCGATGCTGCGGCCATCGATGCGCGGCGGCGTGCCGGTCTTGAGCCGGCCCTGGGGCAGCTGCAGCTCCTTGAGCCGGCTGGAGAGGCTCACGGCCGGCGGATCGCCCGCGCGGCCCGCCGCATAGTTGTTCAGGCCCACATGGATCTTGCCATCGAGGAACGTACCCGCCGTCAGCACCACGGTGCGGGAACGGAAACGGATACCCACCTGCGTGACCGCGCCCACCACACGGTCGCCCTCCACCATCAAATCGTCGACGGCCTGCTGGAACAGCCACAGGTTCGGCTGATTTTCCAGCATGCGGCGAATGGCGGCTTTGTAGAGAATCCGGTCGGCCTGGGCCCGCGTGGCGCGCACGGCCGGGCCCTTGGAGCTGTTGAGGATGCGGAACTGGATGCCGCCCTCGTCCGTCGCGATGGCCATGGCCCCGCCCAGCGCATCCACCTCCTTCACGAGATGGCCCTTGCCAATGCCGCCGATGCTGGGGTTGCAGCTCATCTGCCCCAGCGTCTCGATGTTGTGGGTGAGCAGCAGCGTGCGGCTGCCCATGCGGGCCGCGGCCAAGGCGGCCTCGGTGCCGGCATGGCCACCACCGACGACGATGACATCGAATTCCTGGGGGTACAGCATGGGGGAGTTCTCAGGGGGCGGGGAAACCCGCAATTTTCCCACCTTTGCCGATTTCCGTGGCAACAGCGCTTGTTTCACGTGAAACCATGCAGGAATCCGTCCCGGCGCCTGTGCTCCAATTCCCTCCCATGAAACTCCTCGTCTTCGCGGGCAGCACCCGCCAACAATCGTTCAACCGGCGCCTGGCGCGCGTGGCGGCAGACCTGGGCCGTGAAGCCGGCGCCGAGGTCACCCTGCTGGAGCTGGCCGACCTCGACATTCCCCTCTACAACGCCGACCTGGAGGCCCGCGGCACGCCCGCCGACGTGCTGCGCCTCAAGGAAATCATGGATGCCCACCCCGCCTGGGTCATCGCCTCGCCCGAATACAACGGCAGCTACACGGCCCTGCTCAAGAACACCATCGACTGGGCATCAAGCCCCGTGGCCGGCCACCCCGTGTGGAGCAATGGCGACCGTCCCCTGGCGGGCAAGGTCGTGGGCATGCTCAGCGCCTCCAACGGCCGCCTGGGCGGCCTGCGCTCGCAAAGCCACCTGGCACCGCTGCTCATCAATGCACACTGCTGGCTGGCGCCCAAGGCCTATGCCGTGAGCGGCGCGGCCAGCGCCTTCGACGCGCAGGGCGCACTGGTCCACGCGCACGACCAGGCCGGCGTGCGCGCGGTGGTGGAGCAGGTGCTCTGGGCCGCCGGGCGCCTGCACGGCTGATCCCTTTCATTCATGGACTGCCGCCCCGGCTGCGGCGCCTGCTGCACCGCGCCGTCGATCTCTTCGCCCATCCCCGGAATGCCCCAGGGCAAGCCGGCGGGCGTGCCCTGCGTGCAGCTCGACGATCAGATGCGCTGCCGCATCTTCGGCCAGACCGGGCGCCCGGCCGTGTGCGCGGGGCTGCGCCCCTCGCCGGACATGTGCGGTACGTCGCGCGCACAGGCGCAGCAGATCCTGGCGCGGCTCGAAACCCTGACCCGGCCCTGAGCGCGGCAGTAACGCCGGCGCCTGCAAGAAAACCGCGCAACGCATAGCATCGTGGTTTTCGTCAACCCTCGGGAATCTTCCATGAAGCTGTACTACTCTCCCGGCGCCTGCTCGCTGTCCCCCCACATCGCCCTGCACGAGGCAGGCCTGGCCTTCACGCCTGTGCTCGCCAGCACCAAGAGCCACAAGCTGCAGGACGGCACGGACTACTACGGCATCAACCCGCTGGGCTACGTGCCGCTGCTCGAACTCGACGACGGCACCCGCCTGCGCGAGGGTCCCGCCATCGTGCAGTACATCGCTGACCAGGTGCCCGCCAAGAATCTCGCCCCGGCCAACGGCACGCTGCAGCGCTACCGGCTGCAGGAGTGGCTCACCTTCATCGGCACCGAGCTGCACAAGGGCTTCAGCCCGCTGTTCAATCCGGCTACGCCCGAGGAATACAAGACCATCGCGCGCGCCCGACTCGCTGACCGCCTTGCCTGGGTGGATGGTCAGCTCGCCGGCAAGCCGTACCTGATGGGCGAACAGTTCACCGTGGCCGACGGGTACCTGTTCACCGTCACGAACTGGGCCCCCATCGTGGGCGTAGACCTCTCGTCCTATACCCACCTCAACGCCTACCGCGAGCGTGTGGCGGCCCGCCCTGCCGTGCAGGCTGCGATGAAGGCCGAAGGCCTGCTCAAATAAACGCCATAGCACAGAACCCGCGCCCTTGTTGACGTGGGTGCACTGCAGCAAATTCGCATTGGCGTTACCTTGGAGGCTTTTGTGGCCCCGGGCCACATCCTCCAAGGAAACCTTGCATGCCCTCTCTGTTCGACCCCCTCCAGGCCGGTGACCTGCACCTGGCCAACCGCATCGCCATGGCGCCGCTCACGCGCAACCGCTCGCCCCAGGCCGTGCCCGGCGAACTCGCCGTCACTTACTACACCCAGCGCGCAACCGCGGGCCTGCTCATCACCGAGGCCACGGCCATCAGC
>JASLFM010000493.1 GCA_030150585.1 Acidovorax sp. | reverse complement strand
GCAGGTACTTGGTGGAGCCCTCGGGGCTCCACGCGGGCGGCAGGCGCGCGTCCGACAGCTCGAGCGTGCTCAGGTCGAACGGGTTGTGCGGCGCCACCCAGCCCGCGAACACGGAGCAGAACACGCACACGGCCGCGATGAGGGCGGCGGCCATGGCCAGGGGGGAGGTGCGGAAGCTGTAGCCGACATCGCTGTCGAGCCATCGGGCAAGGGTGGTTTTCATCGAAGGGCAGGCCCTGGGAACACGGGGAAACAAAAAGGGGGAGCCGCGCGGCGCGGCCCCATTGGAATCACTCGCGGATGCCCATCCACTTGAAGGGCATGAAGTTGTCGGCCAGCTGAACGAGGCTGACCTTGCGGCTCACGCCCCAGGCCAGCGCCTGCTGGTGCAGCGGCAGGTGGCCCACGTCGGCGGCGTGGATCTCGAACGCCTCGCGGATCATGGCGTTGCGGCGCTCCTTGTCGGTCTCGGACTGGATCTTCTTGGTCAGCTCGTCCACCCTGGGGTTGCAGTAAGAGCCCAGGTTGAACTGGCCCGCGCCCTTGTCGTCCACGCAGGCCATGAGGGCGTTGAGCGCGTTGTGCGCGTCGTAGGTGGCGGGCGACCAGCCCAGCATGTAGAAGCTCGTGTCGCGGCGCAGCACCTTGGGGAAGTAGGTGCCCTTGGTCTCGGCCACGAGGTTGATCTTGACATTGATGCGCGAGAGGTTGGCAGCCACCGCCTGGCAGATGCGCGCGTCGTTCACGTAGCGGTCGTTGGGGCAGTTGAGCGACACCTCGAAGCCGTTGGGGTAGCCCGCCTCGGCCAGGAGCTTCTTGGCGGCGTCGGGGTCGTAGGGCAGGCGCTTCATGTCGGGCTGGAAGCCGTTGATGCCCGGGCCCACCATCTGCGCGGAGGGGTTGGAGGCGCCGCGCATCACGTTTTTCTTGATGCCCTCGATGTCGATGGCCTGGTAGAAGGCCTGGCGCACGCGCTTGTCCTTGAACGGGTTCTTGCCCTTCACGCTGGAGTAAAGCAGCTCGTCGCGCTTCTGGTCCATGCCGAGGAAGACGGTGCGCAGCTCGGGGCCCGTCACCGCACGCGTGCGGGGGTTGTTGTTCACGCGCTCGATGTCCTGCACAGGCACGGGCTCCATCACATCCACCTCGCCCGACAGCAGGGCTGCGACGCGCGTGGCGTCGTTGCCGATGGGGGTGTAGATGATCTCGGTGGCGTTGCTCTCGATGGGGCCCCAGTAGCTGCCGTTGCGTGTGAACACGGTGCGCACGTTGGGCTGGCGCTCGCGCACGCGGAACGGACCCGTGCCGTTGGCGCGGAACGATGCCGCGTTCTCGATGCCCTTGCGGCGGTCCACCGGCACGGTGGCCTGGTTCGCCTCGCACCACTTTTTGCTCATCATGTACACGAGCGTGAGCACGTCGGGCAGGATAGGGTAGGGGCTCTTGGTCTCGATCTCGACCGCGTGGTCGTTGAGCTTGCGCACCTCCTTGAAGTCGTTGGTGTAGCTCTTCATGTCGGAGCCCTCGGCCTGCGTGCGTGCGAGAGAGAAAAGCACGTCATCGGCCGTGAACGGCGTGCCATCGTGGAATTTCACCCCTTTGCGCAGCTCGAAGCGCCAGACGGTGGGCGAGACCTGCGTCCACGCAGTGGCCAGCGCGGGCGCCAGGCTCAGGTCCTTGTTGCGCCCAACGAGCGGCTCGTACACGTTGCCCGTGACGCTGAGCTGCAGCGACTCGTTGAGCGAGTGCGGGTCCATTGACAGCGCGTCGCCCTGGTTGGCGACGCGGATGGTTTGCGCCTGCGCTACCAAACCCGTAGCAAGCAGCGCAGAACTGACGAGCGCTACAGCGAGTTTTCTCTGGAACTTCATCGGGGGACTCCTCTCGGTGGAATGGTGCTTTTCTCGTACCTGCAGCTCAGGCCGCCGCGGCCAGGGGCATCGCCTGTTCGATCAGGCTCGCATGCAATGCGGCGCCAAGCGGCAGCACGTCGTCGTTGAAGTCGTAGCGGCTGTTGTGCAGTGCCGCGCCGCTGGTGCCGTTGCCCTGCCCCAGGCGCAGGTAGGCGCCAGGCTTGCTCTGCAGCATGAAGGAAAAGTCCTCGGCGCCCATGCTGGGCTCGAGGTCGCGCACCACGTTCTGGGTCCCGACGAGCGCCTCGGCCACATCGCCCGCGAACTGGGCGTCGCTCTCGGTGTTGATCGTGGCCGGGTACATCCGCTCGTAGCGCACCGTGGCCGTAGCGCCCAGCCCCAGGGCCACGGCGCTGCAAAGTTCCTTGAGCCGGGCCTCGACCATGTCTTGCACGGCTGGGTTGAACGTGCGCACCGTGCCCACGAGCGTGGCGCTGCCCGGCAGCACGCTGAACGCGCCCAGGTCGCCCGCCTGCATGGCACACAGGCTGATGACGGCGCTGTCGAGCGGGCGCACATTGCGTGCCACGATGCTCTGCACCGCCGTGATGATGTGCGCCGAGGCCAGCACCACGTCCACCGTCTGGTAGGCGTGCGCGCCATGGCCACCGCGGCCCGTGACCTCAATGGTGATGCGATCGGCCGCCGCCATCATGGCGCCCGAGTTGATACCGACGGTGCCGGCCTTCATCGCAGGCCAGTTGTGCATGGCGTAGACCGACTGCACGGGGAAGCGCTCGAACAAGCCGTCCTCGATCATCACACGCGCACCGGCAAATCCCTCTTCGCCGGGCTGGAAGATCAGCACGGCCGTGCCGTCGAAGTTGCGCGTGGCGGCCAGATAACGCGCCGCGCCCACGAGCATGGCCGTGTGGCCGTCATGGCCGCAGCCGTGCATCAGCCCGCTCTTGCAGGACTTCCATGCGAAATCGTTGTGCTCGGTCATGGGCAGCGCGTCCATGTCGGCGCGCAGGCCGATCATGGAGCCGCTCGACTGCCCGCGTCCGCGCACCACGGCCACCACGCCCGTGCGGCCGATACCGTCATGGACCTCGTCCACGCCGCACAGCCGCAGCGCCTCCTTGACGCGCGCGGCCGTGTACACCTCCTCGAAGCCCAGCTCGGGGTGGGCATGCAGGTCGCGGCGAAACGCCGTGAGTTCGGGATGGAACTGCGCGATCTGCGCGAACGCCCGGCCGCCAGCTTGCAGGCGCGGGGACTGCATCAATGGCCTCCCGCCTTGCCCACGCGCAGGCGTGGGTCCACAGCGAAATACAGCAGGTCGACCACGAGGTTGATGACCACGAAGATCAGCGCGATCAGGCACAGGTAGGCCGCCATGACGGGGATGTCGGCGAACGTCACGGCCTGGATGAACAGCAGGCCCATGCCAGGCCACTGGAACACCGTTTCGGTGATGATGGCGAAGGCGATCAGCCCGCCGAGCTGCAGGCCGGTAATGGTCATCACCGGCACCAGCGTGTTCTTGAGCGCGTGGCCGAAGTGGATGGCGCGGTCCGTCAGGCCCCGCGCGCGGGCGAACTTGATGTAGTCGGTGCGCAGCACCTCCAGCATCTCGGCTCGCACCAGGCGCATGATCAGCGTGAGCTGGAAGATGGCGAGCGTGATGGCCGGCAGGACAATGTGGTGCCAGCCCTTGGCCGTGAGCAGCCCCGTGCTCCACCAGCCGAGCTTGACCACGTCGCCCCGCCCGAAGCTCGGGAACCAGCCCAGCGTGACCGAGAACACCAGGATCAGCAGTATGCCGATCAGGAAGGTGGGCAGCGACACGCCGAGCAGCGACAGCGTCATGAACACCTGGCTCGTGAACGTGCCGCGCTTGAGGGCGGCATACACGCCCATGGGCACGCCCACCACCAGCGCCAGCACGGCCGCCACCAGCGCCAGCTCCAGCGTGGCGGGGAAGCGCTCGGCGATCAGGCGCGACACCTGGGCACCCTGGCGCAGGGAGAGGCCGAATTCACCCTGCGCGGCATTCACCAGGAAGTGCCAGAACTGCACCACAAAGGACTTGTCCAGCCCCAGGGCGGCGCGCAGATCGCGGATCTGCTCGGGCGTCGCGTCCTGGCCCAATAGGAAGACCACGGGGTCGCCCACGAACTGGAACAACATGAAGGAGATGAAGGCTACGGTGACCATCACGATCACGGCCTGGATCAATCGGCGCAGGATGAAGGCAAGCATTTGGAACAGTTTCAGTCGCAGCCATGCTAACAGGGAGTCGGCCCTTGTGAAGCCGGGTTACCTCTGTCTGCTGCACGCCGGGAATAGAGCAAGCCACATGCCAACTCACCCAGTAAAAAAGCCCCTGCAAGCAGGGGCTTGAGGGCCAGGCGCGGGCCAGGCCCGCGCCTGCGATCAGAAGCGGTGGCGCAGGCCGATCGTGAAGCCAGTGCGGCTCTGGGCACCATTGGGCACGCCCGCCGAGTTGTTCAGACTCACCGCATCGCCCTTGAGCTTGGTGTGGTCGATCTCGAGGTACGCATCGGTCCGCTTGGAGAAGGCGTAGTCGGCGGCCAGCGTGATGAAATCTGCATCGGCCTTGGCGGTGTCCACCGCACCCGTCTGCTTGGCACGGAAGTAGTGCGCGCCCAGGTTCAGCTGGGTGGTCACCTGGTAGCCGGCACCCAGCTTCCAGATGGTGCGCTTGTTGGCCGCAGTGAAAGCCGGGCCGCCAAAGCCGCCATTGAGCCCCCCCGTCCACATCGCGCCCAGCACGGCGCGGTCCGTGGCCGTCAGGCCATCATCGACCTTGTTCTGGCCATAGCCGGCATTGAAGTACCAGGGGCCCATGCGGTAGGAGCCGCCCAGGGTCCATGCGTTCACCTTCTTGCCCGAGGCGAATTCATAGCTCTCGTAGCCGACACCGGCGGCCAGCGGGCCGTCGGCATAGCGCAGGTAGCCGCCCAGGGTTTTGCCACCGGTGGGGCTCTTCTCGTCGAACGAGTACTGCAACGCACCGCGCACAGGACCGACTTCGGCCATGTACTTGATCATGTTGTCGTTACGCGCGCCCAGGGCGAAGCCGATCTCGGGCTTGAACACGTCCATGTAGGGCGAGTAAGGGTACGAGGCGTAGGTGCTAGTCACGAGGTCGAACAGCACGTTGTACTGACGGCCCATGGTGACGCGGCCGAACCCGCCCTGCAGGCCCACCCAGGACTGCTGGAAGTAGGGGGCTGCAGCACCGTAGTTGGTCACGCCGCTGTCAGCACTGAAGCGATTCTCGAGGTTCACGAGGGCCTTCATGCCACCGCCCAGGTCTTCGGTGACGTTGATGCCCCAGCGGCTTTGCGACATGCCGCCGCCCACCATCTGGTTCAGCGAACCACTCGGGCTGCCTGCGGGACCTTCGTTGTTGGTATGGCGGTAGGCCACGTCCACGATGCCATAGAGCTGCACGCTGCTGGTGCCAGCCGTCTGGGCGTGAAGCAGGGGGGTGGCCATGGCCAGCGCAGCCAGCGCGATGGAGGGTTTGGCGAGCGGGAAGCGCATTGTTCTGTCTCTTTCTGTAGCGAAGTGAAGGAGATTTGATTCT
>JASLFM010000475.1 GCA_030150585.1 Acidovorax sp. | reverse complement strand
TGCGCGGCGAACTGCGCAACAGCAGCGTGAACATCGTCATGCTCACCACCGAGAACTCTCCCGCAATGAAGGAGCGCGGCAAGGCGGCCGGCATCCGCGGCTGGATCGTCAAGCCGTTCAATGGGCCTGCCGTGCTCAATTCGTTCAAGAGCCTGGCGGGCGTGTAGCCTCTTACTCGCACGCACCAGCCTGTGTAGGGACGGGCCCCTGGGGCTCGGTTGGCAGCCCCGCAAGCCGAAGCAGGTGTCGGGCGCTTGCAAATGAATCCGCCGAATGGTGGCCCGTGCAAGGCCCCACACCGCAGGCCTCTTGCCCGCGCTGGGATAATCGGCCCCCACCATGACATCCCTACCCGCTGGCGCTGCAGCCGGCCTCCCGCATTCGTACAGCCCATGGCGCCTGTCCGTCGCCCCCATGATGGACTGGACGGACCGGCATTGCCGCTACCTGCACCGCCTGCTCTCGCGCCACACCCTGCTCTACACCGAGATGGTGACCACGGGCGCACTCGTCCATGGCGACGTTGCGCGGCACCTGCGCTTCAACGCGGAGGAACACCCCGTGGCACTGCAGCTCGGCGGCAGCGAACCGGCCGACCTGGCCCACAGCGCACGCCTGGGCGCCCAGTGGGGCTATGGCGAGATCAACCTCAATTGCGGCTGCCCCAGCGAGCGCGTGCAGCGCGGCGCGTTCGGCGCCTGCCTGATGAACGAGCCGCAGCTGGTGGCCGATTGCGTGAAGGCCATGGTGGACGCTGTGGATGTGCCCGTGACCGTGAAGCACCGCATCGGCATCGACAAGACCGAGGACTACGGCTTCGTACGCGACTTCGTGGGCACGGTGGCCGACGCGGGTTGCCGCGTTTTCATCGCCCATGCGCGCAATGCCTGGCTCCAGGGGCTGTCGCCCAAGGAGAACCGCGAGATTCCGCCGCTGCGCTACGGCGTGGTGGCGCAGCTCAAGCGCGACTTTCCACAGCTCACGATCGCGATCAACGGCGGCTTCCAGGCCGATGCGGCCGTGCAAGAGCAGCTCGCCCTGCTCGACGGCGTGATGGTAGGCCGCGAGGCTTACCACAATCCCTGGTGGCTGGCGCGCTGGGACGAGCTGTTCTTCGGCGAGCCCGCTAACGGCCTGACGCGCGAGGGGGTGGAGGAAGCCATGGTGGCCTACATGGAGCGCGAGGCGGCCGAGCACGGCACGCACTGGTACGCGGTGGCACGCCACATGCTGGGCCTGCGCAATGGCCTGCCGGGCGCGCGCCGCTGGCGTCAAGTGTGGAGCGACCACCGCCTCAAGCAACTGCCCCCACGCGAGGTCATGGCCATTGCGCGTGCGCCGCAGCACGGGTTAGCGGCTTCTACGCTACACGCCTGATCAGCCGCTCGCTCCCTCCGGCACTGCCCCTATTGCTCTTAGATCAGGAGCACTTCACCACCCCGGCCGCCGGCACCCGCCATCACAGCCCCAGCGGCCGGAGCCGGCCGAAGACATCGCCAGCAGGGGGAGCAAGGCCTATGCATGGGTGCGCCTGGACCGCTCGCGCAGCGGGTCGCTGGCTCGGCGATACTGCATGATGAATGAGCGTTTCGACGACCACGCATGCCATCACTCGATTTCGACCTTGAGGAAGCCCGCTTCCAGGCCTTCTACGACCAGCAGCTGCCTGAACTGGAGCAGGCCTGCGGCACTTTCGTGGCAATGCTGTCGGCCATCGTGGAGCAGGCGCGTTTCATCGAGGCATCCAAGGTTGAAGGGCGGGTGAAGGACCGCGACGAGTGCATCCGCAAGTTCTCGCGAAAGTACCGCCCAGCGCTGGAAGCCAGCGGCACGCCCTATGAAATCCGCCCCTGCATCACCGACCTGATCGGCGTGCGCGTGGTCTGCCTCTACGAGGACGAGCTTGAGCGGGTGGCCGAGGCGGTGCGCAGCCATTTCGACGTGATGGACGTGACCGACAAGGTCGCGGCCCTAGAGGGCACCGACGCCTCCTTCGGCTACAAGGGCCTGCACCTGGACCTGCGGCTCAACGCGGCCCTGCGTGCCCTGCCCGAGCATGCGCGGCACGCCGATCTGCCTTTCGAGTTGCAGGTGCGCACCATCATCCAGGACGCCTGGAGTGTGCTGGACCACAAGATTCGCTACAAAAAGGCGATTGCCGCGCCGCTGCGCCGACGCATCAACGTGCTCTCGGCGCTGTTCGAGCTGGCCGACCACGAATTCCGCCAGATCCGCGACGCCACGGACGCCGAACTGCTGCAGGCGCCGGACGTGACTGCCGAGCCCGAGCCCGCTCCCGGTACGGACGCAGCCCAGCCGCCCGAGCGGCCCGCGAGCCCCGGCAGCGAGCTCAATGCGTTCACTTTCCTCAAGATCGCCCACCATTTCTTCAAGGACTTCGAGTTCGAGGCCTACAAGGTGGAGCAGTTTGTGGAGGACATCGTGGGCTGGTCGCCCGGGATGACGCGCTCGCGCTTCAACGCGTTGCTGCGCGAAACGCTCGGCACTGTGAAACGCTATAAGCAGTATTTCGAAGAGCACAACCCCGAAACCGGCTTCAACCCCTACACGGTCATGCGCCACTGCCTGTACCTGAGCGACCGGCAAGCCTTCCTGCGCGCCTTGCGGCCCGTGGCGCGGGAAGCGTTCGAGGCGTGGCTGGCGGAAAATCCCGCCTGAATGCCCCTTGCGGGGCCATGCCTTTTTACCCAGGCCCTTCAGGGGCCGCTGACGCGCTGCCGATAGTGTCGCGCAGGTGACTCCTTGTTGGTGGTTTTACGCCATGCACACATCGCGCGCTGCTGATATATTGCATCGCAACATACCGGAGTTTCGCCCCATGCTGTACCAGATCTACGAAACGCAGCGCTCCCTCATGGAGCCGTTTGCCGACTTCGCCCAGGCGGCCTCCAAGCTCTACAGCAACCCGCTGTCGCCCTTCAGCCAGGCCCCCTTCGCGCAGCGCATGTCCGCAGGCTACGACCTGCTGTACCGCCTGGGCAAGGACTATGAAAAGCCTGCCTTCGGCATCACCACCGTGGACGTGGACGGCGTTGCGGTGGCCATCCACGAGCGCGTGGAAGTCGACAAGCCCTTTTGCGAACTGCGCCGCTTCAAACGCTTTTCGGACGACCCTGCCACGCTGGCCGCGCTCAAGGGCCAGCCCGTGGTGCTGATCGTGGCGCCGCTGTCGGGGCACTACGCCACGCTGCTGCGCGACACGGTGCGCACCATGCTCAAGGACCACAAGGTCTACATCACCGACTGGAAGAACGCGCGCCTCGTGCCGCTGGCCGACGGCGAGTTCCACCTCGACGACTACGTGAACTACGTACAGGAGTTCATCCGCCACCTCCAGGGCATCTACGGCCATTGCCACGTGGTCAGCGTTTGCCAGCCCACCGTGCCGGTGCTTGCCGCCGTGTCGCTCATGGCCAGCCGCGGCGAGGCCACCCCCCTCACCATGACCATGATGGGCGGCCCCATCGACGCCCGCAAGTCGCCCACGGCGGTGAACAATCTGGCAACGCAGCGCAGCTTCGAGTGGTTCGAGAACAATGTGATCTACCGCGTGCCGGACAACTTCCCCGGCGCGGGCCGCCGCGTGTACCCTGGCTTCCTGCAGCACACGGGCTTCGTGGCCATGAACCCCGACCGCCACGCGTCCAGCCACTACGACTACTTCAAGAACCTCATCAAGGGCGACGACGCGAGCGCCGAAGCGCACCGCAAGTTCTACGACGAATACAACGCCGTGCTCGACATGGATGCGGACTACTACCTCGAGACCATCCGCACCGTGTTCCAGGAGTACAACCTTGTGCACGGCACATGGGACGTGCGCTCCCCCGAGGGCGAACTGGAGCGAGTGCGTCCGCAGGACATCAAGACCTCGGCGCTGCTCACCGTCGAGGGCGAACTCGACGACATTTCGGGCTCGGGCCAGACGCGCGCAGCGCACGACCTGTGCACCGGCATCCAGGGCAGCGAGCAGCACCACCTCGAAGTCAAGGGCGCGGGCCACTACGGCATCTTCAGTGGCCGCCGCTGGCGCGAGGTGGTCTATCCGCAGGTGCGCGACTTCATCCGCAATCACGAAGCGGCACGCCGCTCTGCCACCCAGGCCGCCGCAGCCCCGGTGGCCGACGAGACCGCCCTCCCTGCCGTGACGGCCGCGCCCGCACCGCGCGCGCGGCGCCCGGCCCGCAAGGCTTGAGCGCCCCCTCGGGCCTGGAGGGGCTGGCCCAACGCATTGATGCCGCCTTGCCCCAGACGCAGTGCACGCGCTGCGGCTACCCCGACTGCGCGGCCTATGCGCGCGCGATTGCAGAGGATGCGGCGCCTATCAACCAGTGCCCGCCCGGCGGCGCCGAAGGCGTGGCCCGTCTCGCGGTACTGACCGGCCGCCCGGCGCTGCCGCTCAATCCCGCAAACGGCCTGGAGGGCCCGCGCACGGTGGCCGTGATCGACGAAGCCTGGTGTATCGGCTGCACGCTGTGCCTCAAGGCCTGCCCCACCGACGCCATCCTCGGGGCCAACAAACTCATGCACACTGTGATTGCACCCCACTGCACGGGCTGCGAGCTGTGCATCCCCGTGTGCCCCGTAGACTGCATCCAGCTCGAGGAGGCCAGCGCGGGCGCCACAGGCTGGGCGGCCTGGTCGCCCGCCCAGGCCGATGCAGCCCGCATGCGTTACCGGGAACACCAGCGGCGCATGGCGGCGGACGAGGAAACTTCGCCCGCGCCGGCAGAGCCCGGCCCCAAGCCGTCCGTGATCGCTGCCGCCCTGGCCCGCGCACGGGCCAGGGCGAGCCAGAGCGGCAGTTGACGCTACTGGGCAGCGAGCGCCTTGTACACGCCGCAGCCCAGCACGATGTCGTCCAACCCGTACACGAACGACATCTTGGTTTGCACCTTGCCCGTGGCCGGGTTGGTGATGTCGTACTCTACCCAGCCCGGCCCGCGCCCAGCCTGAGCCCAGATGTCATGCACGAGTTGGTCGCCCGCAATGCCGGGAATGTCCTGCACGCGCGAGCCCACCTTGGTTGCGTTGCCGCCGAATGCCAGGTAGGTGCCGTTGCCGTCGAGCGCGAACACGTACATGTCGCGGTCGTGAAACGGCTGGCTTTTGTCGGTCAGGGTTCTCAGGAACTGGTCGCGCGAACCCGAGGAGCGGGCCAGCGCCACGGCCCGCTGCACCAGCGCCACGGCCTCGTCGGCCGTCCCCTGTTGCAGACGAAAAGCCGCCACGGCACTCGAGAGCGTGGACGCACGGTGCTCCAGCGCCTCGGACTGCTGCACCGCGTGGCCCACCATCTGTGCATTGCGCTGCGTGATCTGGTCGAGTTGCTGCACGGCCGCACTGATTTCCGATAGGCCCGTGCTCTGCTCCTGCCCTGAGTGGGCGATTTCCGACATGTGGGCGGCCACGGTGCGGATGCCTCCGGCCATGCCCGCGATGCCATCGCCCGCCGTGCGGATCAGGCCCGCGCTGGCCTCCACCTGCTGCACCGAGGTGCCGATGAGCTGTCGGATCTCGCGCGCGGCTTCACCCGAGCGCTGGGCCAGCGAGCGCACCTCGGAGGCCACCACCGCGAAGCCCCGCCCCTGCTCGCCCGCGCGCGCCGCCTCCACCGCCGCGTTCAGCGCGAGGATGTTGGTCTGGAACGCAATGCCGTCGATCACGCCGATGATCTCGTTCATGCGGCGCGCGCTCTGCTGTATGGCCTCGACGGACTGGACGGCGCGCGCCATGGCCTGGGCGCCCGCCTCGGCAGCATCGCGCACCTGGGCCGCGCGTTGGTCGGCCCCTTGTGCGGTCTGGGCGTTGCTCTGCACGGTAGACGAGAGCTGCTCGACGCTGGCGGCCGTCTGCTCCAGGTTGGCGGCCTGCTGCTCGGTGCGCTCGGCCAGCGCCCGGTTGTCCGCCGCCAGACTTTGCCCCGCGTGGGCTACCAGCGCGGCGTTGCTGCGAATGTCGGCCACCATGGCCGAGAGTGTCAGCACCATGCGATCCAGCAGTGCCGCCATGTCACCCAGTTCGTCGCGCCCGGCCAGCGCGGCACGGGCGCGCAGGTCACCGCCCGTGGTCTGCTCCATCGTGCGCTGGATGCACGCCAAATCGGCCGCTTGGCTCGCGTACAGCGCCAGCAGCAGATAAGACACCGCCAGCCCCCCCCCAGCCATGAGCCCCCAGGTCCATGCAGCCCCATCGGCACAGGCCGTGGCCACGAGCGCCCCCAGCGCCGCGGCAGCCAGCACGCCGAGTTTGCCGGGCCAGCGCAAACGCCGCATCAGCCACAACCCCGGCCGCAGGGGAAGGAATCCATCCATCGTCGTTGTCTCCAAGCGGACCTGTTATGCCTTTATCGCTTTGATACTAGTTGTAACCACTTACGCGGGATTGACAAGGGCGGAATAACCAGGGCGTTCAGGTTCTCATAACGCGCAATGCAACCCATGGCGCCCAGCGGGCCAGGCCCCTTCCCACATAATGGCGGGCCATGAATCCCCTGCTCTCCAAACTCCAGCCCTACCCGTTCGAGCGGCTGCGTCAGCTCTTCGCGGGGGTCGCACCTTCCGCCCAGTACCGTCCCATCAGCCTGGGCATGGGCGAGCCCCGCCACCCCACCCCGCCGTTCATCAAAGAGGCGCTCACCCAAAGCCTCGGCGGCCTGGCCAGCTACCCGGCGACGGCTGGCGAGCCGCGGCTGCGCGAAGCCTGCGCGGCCTGGATGCAGCGCCGCTACGGCGTGGCCGTCGATGCGGTCACGCAGGTGCTGCCCATCAACGGTTCGCGCGAGGCTCTGTTCGCCTTTGCGCAGACCGTGATCGACCCATCGCAGCCTGGCGCCACGGTGGTCTGCCCCAACCCGTTCTACCAAATCTACGAAGGCGCGGCCCTGCTGGCGGGCGCCACGCCCTACTACGCCCCGAGCGATCCGGCGCGCAACTTCGCCGTGGACTGGGACAGCGTGCCAGAGGCTGTGTGGCAAAAGACGCAACTGCTCTTCGTCTGCTCGCCAGGCAATCCCACGGGCGCAGTGATGCCGCTGGCCGAGTGGGAAAAGCTCTTCACCCTCTCTGACCGCTACGGCTTCGTGATCGCTTCGGACGAGTGCTACAGCGAGATCTACTTCCAGGGCGAGCCCCCGCTCGGCGGCCTCGAAGCCGCCGCGAAGCTGGGCCGCAGCGACTATCGCAACCTCGTCATGTTCACGAGCCTCTCCAAGCGCAGCAACGTCCCGGGCCTGCGCAGCGGCTTCGTGGCGGGCGATGCGGAGCTCATCAAGGCTTTCCTGCTGTACCGCACCTACCACGGCAGCGCCATGGGTCCCGCCGTGCAGGGCGCGAGCATCGCGGCCTGGAACGACGAACAGCATGTGGTCGAGAACCGTGCGCTGTACCGCCAGAAGTTCGCGCAGGTCACGCCCATGCTCGCCGCCGTGATGGAAGTGGCCCTGCCCGACGCTGGCTTCTACCTCTGGGCCAAGGTGCCGGAACACCTCGGCATGAACGACGCCGAGTTCGCCCGGGCCCTGCTGGCTCAATACAATGTCACTGTGCTGCCGGGCAGCTACCTCGCCCGCGAGTCCGCGGGCATGAATCCCGGCGCCCAGCGCGTGCGCATGGCCCTCGTGGCCGAGACCGAAGAATGCGTCGAGGCGGCCTCGCGCATCGTGCAATTCATCCAATCCCACAATAACTGAGCCATCCAATGACCCAACAATTGCAACAGACCATCGACGCCGCCTGGGAAAACCGCGCCAGCATCTCTCCCAAGGCTGCGCCGAAAGAGGTGGCGGATGCCGTCGAGCATGTGATCGCCGAACTGAACAGCGGCAAGCTGCGCGTGGCCACACGCGAAGGCGTGGGCCAGTGGACCGTGCACCAGTGGATCAAGAAGGCCGTGCTGCTGTCGTTCCGCCTCAAGGACAACGAGGTCATCAAGGGCGGCGACCTGGGTTTCTACGACAAGGTGCAGACCAAGTTCGGCCACCTCTCGGCCGACGAAATGGCCGCCACCGGCGTGCGCGTGGTGCCCCCGGCCGTGGCCCGCCGCGGCAGCTACATCGCCAAGGGCGCGATCCTGATGCCCAGCTACGTGAACATCGGCGCCTACGTGGACGAAGGCACCATGGTCGATACCTGGGCCACCGTGGGCTCCTGCGCCCAGGTGGGCAAGAACGTGCACCTGTCGGGTGGCGTGGGCCTGGGCGGCGTGCTGGAACCCCTGCAGGCCAACCCGACCATCATCGAGGACAACTGCTTCATCGGCGCGCGCTCCGAGGTGGTCGAAGGCGTGATCGTCGAGGAGAACTCCGTGCTGGGCATGGGCGTGTACATCGGCCAGAGCACCCCCATTTTCAACCGCGACACCGGCGCCATCACCTACGGCCGCGTGCCCGCGGGCAGCGTGGTCATCAGCGGCAGCCTGCCCAAGAAAACCAAGGGCGGCCAGGACTACAGCACCTATGCCGCCGTGATCGTCAAGACCGTGGACGCGCAGACGCGCTCCAAGACCAGCCTGAACGATCTGCTGCGCGACTGATCCGCAGGGCGCCGAGAGCCACACCACCGACAACAGAGAACGAGAGGGACCCCATGAGCACGATGGAGCGGATTCTGCGCCTGATGGCCGAAAAGAAGGCCTCGGACGTCTACCTGTCGGCCAGTGCCCCGGCGCTGATCAAGATCAACGGCGAGTGCGTGCCGATCAACAGCCAGATCCTGCCGCCCGATGCGCCCAAGAACCTCCTGGCCGAGATCGTGCCGCCGGACCGCATCGAGGAGCTGGAGGAAACCGGCGAGCTCAACATGGGCGTGCCGCTCTCGGGTGTGGGGCGCTTTCGCGTGAGCGCCATGCGCCAGCGCGGCAGCTACGCCGTGGTGGTGCGTTTCATTGCGCAGCATATTCCGGAGCTGTCGTCGTTGAACCTGCCCCCCGTGCTGGGTGAACTCATCCTGGAAAAGCGCGGCCTCATCCTCGTGGTGGGTGCCACGGGATCGGGCAAGAGCACCACGCTTGCGTCGATGATCGACAGCCGCAACGCCCAGCTCACGGGCCACATCCTCACGATCGAGGACCCGGTCGAGTACCAGTTCAAGAACAAGAAGGCGATCGTGAACCAGCGCGAGATCGGCAGCGACACCCAGTCGTTGCAGACGGCGCTCAAGAACGCCCTGCGCCAGGCGCCCGACGTGATCCTGATCGGCGAAATCCGTGACCGCGAGACCATGTCCGCCGCCATCGCCTACGCCCAGTCGGGCCACCTGTGCCTGGCCACGCTGCACGGCAACAACAGCTACCATGCGCTCAACCGCATCCTGAGCTTTTACCCTGTCGAGGTGCGCCCCACCATGCTGGGCGA
>JASLFM010000436.1 GCA_030150585.1 Acidovorax sp. | reverse complement strand
GCCCGGCTTGAGATCGGCGACGGTCACCTTCTCGCCGACGCGGCTCATTTCCTCGGCGCGGCGCGGCAAGGATGCCGATTCTGGATACCGGCGCGCGCGGCTCGACCGTGACCTTTGTGCAGCGCGGCCAGGGCGATGTGCTGCTGGCCTGGGAGAACGAGGCCTATCTTGCGCTCAAGGAGTTCGGTGCCGAGAAGTTCGAGATCGTGACCCCGTCGCTCTCCATCCTGGCCGAGCCCACGGTGAGCGTGGTTGACAAGGTGGTGGACAAGCGCGGCACGCGCAAGATCGCCGAGGCCTACTTGCAGTACCTGTACAGCGACGAAGGCCAGGACATTGCGGGCCGCAACTTCTACCGCCCCACCAGCGAAAAGGCCAAGGCGCAGTACGGCAAGCAGTTTGCGCAGCTCAAGCTCTTCACCATCGACGACGCTTTTGGCGGCTGGGCCAAGGCCGATGCCGCGCATTTTGCCGATGGCGGCACCTTTGACCAGATCTACACCAAGAAATAAGCGCTGGCGCCCATCAGCAAAGCGGAGAATGCCATGAATTTTCAGCAACTGCGGGCCGTGCGTGAGGCGGCACGCAACGGCTACAACCTGACCGACGTGGCCCAGGTGCTCTACACCTCGCAGCCGGGCGTAAGCCGCCAGATCCGCGAGCTGGAAGACGAGCTGGGCGTGGACATCTTCATCCGCGCCGGCAAGCGGCTCACGGGCCTGACGCCGCCGGGCGAAGCGATCCTGCCCATCGTCGACCGCCTGCTGCTCGAATCGGAAAACCTGCGCCGCGCGGGTGCGGATTTCCATGCCAGCCGCAGCGGGCAGCTCAGCATTGCGGCCACGCACTCGCAGGCGCGCTATGCGCTGCCGGTAGTGGTGCGCGATTTTCGGGCCCAGTTTCCCGACGTGGCGCTGCACCTGCACCAGGGCTCGCCCCGGCAGGTGGCCGAAATGCTCTTGAGCGGGGCGGCCGACATCGGCGTGGCCACCGAGGCACTCACGGGTTACGCCAGCCTTGCCACCTTGCCCGGCTACCGCTGGACGCACAGCGTGGTTGTGCCGCTGGGCCACCCGCTGCTGGCACAGGTGGAATCGGGCCGGCCGCTCAGCCTGCAGTCGCTGGTGCGCTTTCCGATCATCACCTACGAGCAGGGCTACACCGGCCGTGCGCACATCGACGAATCCTTTGCCACGGCGGGCCTTTCGCCCAATGTGGTGCTGACCGCGATGGACGCCGATGTGATCAAAACCTATGTGGAGCTGGGCATGGGGATCGGCATCGTCGCATCCATTGCCTTTGACGAGGAACGCGACCGCCATCTGCGCGCGCTGGACGCGGGACACCTGTTCAAGGTCAACACCACCCGCATTGCTCTGCGCAAGGGTGTGTGGCTGCGTGCCTATGCGCTGCAGTTCATCGAGAGCTTCGTGCCGACCTTGACGCGCGAAGCGGTGCTGCAGGCGGTGTCTGCCGCGGCGCCTCAGGACAACGCCGCTGCCAAAGCTGCATAGAGGGCGGCGTAAAGCCACCCGTCCACACCCAAGGCGAGACTGAGTCGCCATGGGCGCAGAAAGCGATCGTGGGCGAGCCCCGGGCTGCTATGCTGTGCCGCACTCACTCCCTGGAATCCGTCTGATGAAACTGCTTTTGCTCAGCAACTCCCGCGCCCCCGATGGCGGCTACCTTACCCAGCAGCGCGATGTGATCGCGGCCACCTTGGCCGGCGTGCGCAAGGCATTGTTTGTGCCGTTTGCCGGGGTCACCATCCGCTGGGACGACTACACCGCCCAGGTGCAGGCCGCCATTGCGCACACCGGCGTGCAGCTGGTGGGCGCGCATGCGCAAGATGCCGTGGAACAGTTTCTGGCGGGCGAAGTGCAGGCCATCATCGTGGGCGGCGGCAACACCTTCCAACTGCTGGCCGAATGCCGCACACGCGGCTGGCTGGTGCGCCTGGGCGATGCGGCGCGTTCGGGCCGCATGCCCTATATCGGCTGGAGTGCCGGCGCCAATCTGGCGGGGCTCACGATCAACACCACGAACGACATGCCCATCGTCAACCCGCACGGCTTTGGCGCGCTGGGGCTGGTGCCTTTTTGCATCAACCCGCACTACAACAACAGCCTGCCGCCCGGCCACCAGGGTGAAACACGTGACGAGCGGCTGGCGGAGTTTCTGGCGGCCAACCCGGACAAGCGGGTGGTCGCCTTGCCCGAAGGCAGCTGGCTGCAAGTGCAGGGTGGCCAGGCGCGGGTAGGCGGACTGTATCCGGCCAGGCTGTTTGTGGCGGGCGCCGCGATGGAGGAGCTGGCGCAAGGCAGCCTGGTGCCCTGAGCCCGAGGGGCGGCCTCTCCATGGCAAGCGCCCCGGTCCATCACCGGGGCGCTGTTTTTTGGGGGTAGAGGCCCAAGCAGGCATCAAAAATGGCGCCCAACAGCCAACACTGCGGGGCGCCACTGCTGGCGATGGTACTGATAGTGGCCGGGCTTATACGCGCTCAAAAATCGCCGCAATGCCCTGGCCACCGCCGATGCACATGGTGACCAGCGCGTAGCGGCCGCCGGTGCGGTGCAGCTCGTGGATCGCCTTGACGGTGATGATGGCGCCCGTTGCGCCAATCGGGTGGCCCAGCGAGATGCCCGAGCCATTGGGGTTGACCTTGGCCGGATCGGCGCCCAGGCCCTTGGTGACGGCGCAGGCCTGCGCGGCGAAGGCTTCGTTGGCCTCGATCACGTCCATCTGGTCGAGCTTGAGGCCCGTCTTGGCCAGCACGGCCTTCGACGCGGGCACGGGGCCGATGCCCATGATCTTGGGCTCGACCCCGGCGTGCGCATAGCCCACCAGGCGGGCGAGCGGCTTGGCACCGCGCGCGCCGGCGGCAGATGCTTCCATCAGCACCACGGCGGCGGCGGCGTCGTTGATGCCCGAGGCGTTGGCGGCCGTCACGCTGCCGTCTTCCTTTACAAACACGGGCTTCATCTTCTGGAAGTCTTCGATCTTGGCGCCGGTGCGGAAGTGCTCGTCCTTGTTGAACAGCACATCGCCTTTGCGGCTCTTGAGCGTGACGGGCACGATCTGGCCCGCAAAACGGTCTTCGGCCCAGGCCTTTTCGGCGCGCTGGTGGCTCTCGAGCGCCAGTGCGTCCTGGTCGTCGCGGCTGATGCCGAATTCCTTGGACACGTTCTCGGCCGTCACGCCCATGTGGATGGTGTGGAACGGGTCGTGCAGTGCGCCGATCATCATGTCGATCATCTTGGTATCGCCCATGCGCGCGCCCCAGCGGCTGGCGAGGCTGGCGTAGGGCGCGCGGCTCATGTTCTCGGCGCCGCCGCCGATGGCGATGTCGGCATCGCCCAGCAAAATGGCCTGCGAGGCCGAGACGATGGCCTGCAGGCCCGAGCCGCACAGGCGGTTCACGTTGAAGGCGGGGGTGCCCTCGGCGCAGCCGCCGTTGAGGGCGGCGACGCGCGAGAGGTACATGTCCTTGGGCTCGCTGTTGACCACATGGCCGAATACCACGTGGCCCACGTCCTTGCCCTCGACGCTGGCGCGCGCAAGGGATTCGCGCACCACGGTGGCGCCGAGCTCGGTGGGGGGCACGTCTTTGAGACTGCCGCCAAAGGTGCCGATGGCGGTGCGCACGGCGCTGACGACGACGACTTCACGGGTCATGGTTTCTCTCCTGTCGAGGGTGGTGGGTTGCAAGGAAAATCAGGCTCCAGCCCTTGCATGGCAAGCGCTGGCAGCTATCGAAGGCATAGCGTTCTCACGGCTGGCGCACGTCGGCCACCGGCTCCGCGCCAAAGTCCGGGCGCTGCAGCCAGGCCAGCACGCGCGCGGCGGCGTCGTGCGGCGAGGTGAGCATGCCCGTGGCCTGCAGCTGGGCGAAGTTGGGCTGGTCCGGAAAGGCCGCATGGTCTGCGCCGCGCAGCTGGACCTGCATGCCGGTGTCGATGACCCACGGCGCCAGCGCGCACACCCTGGCCCCATGGGGCTTGGCCGCCTCGTCCAGCGCCAGGCAGCGGGTGAAGTGGTCCATGCCCGCCTTGGCCGCGCAGTAGGCGGACTGCGAGGCCATGGCCCGGCGCCCCAGGCCCGACGAAATATTCAGCACCTTGCGCGGCACGGCCCAGCCTTCGGTGGCGGCGAGGAAGGCGGCGGTGAGCTGCATCGGCGCTTCCAGCCCCACGCGCAGCGCGAGGGC
>JASLFM010000326.1 GCA_030150585.1 Acidovorax sp. | reverse complement strand
GGCTGCGCGAGCAGCAGCGCCACGCGCTCGCGCAGCAGCGCCGGCTGCACCGTGGCAGGCTCCACCGCCGGGCCCACGTTCAGCCCCACGCGGTTGAACATGCCGCGCCGGAACGGCCGCACCATCGCCCCGCCCTCTTCGATGCGGCTGAAGTACGAGCCCCAGAGGTTGGTCAGCGCCATGGGCACCACGGGCGCCTCCACGCCGTCGGCGCGGGCGCGTTCGATGATCTTCACGATGCCGCCCTTGAACTCCTGCAGCTGCCCGTCGCGCGTGATACCGCCCTCGGGGAAGATGGCGAGCAAATCGCCCTCGCGCAACACCTGGGCCGCGCGCTCGAATGCAGCCTCGTAGGCGCGCGGGTCGTCCTTGTGCGGCGCGATGGGAATCGCCTTGGCGAGCCGGAACAGCCAGCCCAGCACCGGGAAGCGGAAGATGCGGTGGTCCATGATGAAGTAGATCGGGCGCGGGCTCGCGGCCATGAGCAGCACGGCGTCCACGAAGCTCACGTGGTTGCAAGCGAGGATGGCGGGCCCCGTGGCGGGGATGTGCTCGTCGCCCCGGATGCGGAAGCGGTAGACGAAACGCGACGCCACCCAGGCCACGAAGCGCAGCAGGTACTCGGGCACGAGCATGAAGATGTAGAACGCGACCACCGCGTTGAGCAGCCCCACGGCGAGGAACACCTGCGGGATGCTCAGGCCCAGCTTGAGCAGCACGCCGACGAGCAGCGAGCTCGCGATCATGAACAGCGCGTTGAGGATGTTGTTGGCCGCGATGATGCGCGCGCGGTGGCTGGGCTGCGAGCGCAGCTGGATCAGCGCGTACATGGGCACGCTGTACAGGCCCGCGAACAGCGAGAGCAGTGCCAGGTCCGCCATCACGCGCCAGTGCCGCGCCTGCGCGATGAAGCCCGCCGCGTTCAGCTCCGCCGAGGGCGGCAGGCCGCGCGCGGCGAAGTACAGGTCCACCGCGAACACGCTCATGCCGATGGCGCCCAGCGGCACGAGGCCGATCTCGACATGGCGCTTGGACAACACCTCGCACAGCAGCGAGCCGACGCCGATGCCCACCGAGAACACCACCAGCAGCAATGAGGCCACCTGCTCGTTGCCGTGCAGCACGTCCTTCGCGAAGGCGGGGAACAGGCTCAGGAACACGGCGCCGAAGAACCACATCCACGAGATGCCGAGCAGCGAGCGGAACACGACGATGTTCTCGTGCGCGAGCTTCAGGTTGCGCCAGGTCTCGGTCACCGGGTTCCAGTGGATCACCAGATGGGGGTCGGTCGAGGGCGAAGGCGGCACGGCCTGCGCGGTCGCGCGCCCCAGCAGCGCCAGCGCGAAGCAGGCCAGCGCAACGTAGTGGTGGCCGACCTGCGGTACGGCCACCAGCAGCCCGCCCGCGACCTGGCCGAGCAGGATGGCGACGAAGGTGCCCATCTCGACCATGCCGTTGCCGCCCGTGAGCTCGCGCTCGCTCAGGTGCTGGGGCAGGTAGGCGAACTTCACGGGGCCGAAGATCGTCGAGTGCAGTCCCATGAGGAACACGCAGGCGAGCAGCGCGTGGACGTCGGTCACCCAGAAGCCATAGGCCGCGATCGCCATGATCGCGATCTCCAGGTTCTTCACGAAGCGGATCACGCGCGTCTTGTCGTACTTGTCGGTCACCTGGCCCGCCGTGGCCGAGAACAGCAGGAACGGCAGGATGAACAGCGCCGCGATCACCAGCCCCGCCAGCGACGCCGGCAGCCACGCGATCTGCAGCTGGTAGGTCACCATCACCGTGAACGCGAACTTGAACAGGTTGTCGTTGCCCGCGCCCAGGAACTGCGTCCAGAAGAACGGGGCGAAGCGACGCTGGCGCAGCAGCGCGAACTGGTTGGGGTGCCCGGCGGTGGCGGCCTGCTCCTGGCTCATCGTGTTCTCCCTCCTTGGATGGACATGGACGGCGATTGTGCCTTGCGGCCGTGCCATCGAGGTCGCGATTTCAAGCACCCTGCCGCTTGTGCGAGACTTTTGGTATCGAAAACCGATACCCACAAGCCCACGATCATGAGCACCACCGCCGACCTCGTCACCGCCCTCAAGAAGGAACTCAAGGCCGCGCACATGACCTACGCGCAGCTCGCCCAGGCGCTGGGCATGGCCGAGTCCAGCGTCAAGCGCATGCTGGCCAAGGGCGACATGCCGCTGTCGCGCATCGATGCGATCTGCCGCGCGCTCAAGCTCGACTTCGCCGATCTCGCGCGGCGCGTGGCCGACAGCCAGCCGCTGCTGCAAGAGCTGAGCTCCGAGCAGGAGCGCGCCGTGGTGGCCGACAAGAAGCTGCTGCTCATGGCCATCTGCGTGCTGAGCCAGTGGACGCTGGAGCAGGTGCTGGCCACCTACCGGCTGACCGAGGCCGAGGGCGTGAAATACCTCGCGCAGCTCGACCGCGTGGGCATCATCGAGCTGCGGCCGCTCAACCGCTACCGGCTCAAGCTGGCCAAGACCTTCCGCTGGCGGCCCAACGGGCCCGTGATGCACTACTTCCGCGACAACGTGCTGCTCGACTACTTCGCGGGCGGCTTCGACGGCGCGGGCGAGGGCGTGCTGCTGGTGCACGGCAGCATCAGCCGCGGCCTCGCGCCGGCGTTCGTGGAGCGCATGCAGCGCGTGGCGCAGGACTTCGCGCAGCAGCACCTGGCCGACCAGCGCCTGCCCGAGGCCCAGCGCGAGGGCTACACCCTGCTGCTGGCCATGCGCAGCTGGGAGTTCGAGGCCTTCACCGCGCTGCGGCGACACTGATTCGGTACCTGTTGACGGCTTTTATGAAAATTACTATTCTTTAAAAAAGCAATTTTTGCTTTTAAAGAAATGTAATTCATGAAAACATCCAAATCGCAGCAAGAGCAGACCCGCCGGCAGATCGTGGCGAGCGCGGTGGAACTCATGGCGCGCCAGGGCTTCGACGGCACGACGATGAAGGACATCGCGCGCGCGGCCGGCATCGGCGACGCGACGGTCTACAAGTACTTCCCGACCAAGGAC
>JASLFM010000316.1 GCA_030150585.1 Acidovorax sp. | reverse complement strand
AGCTATTGGCTTCATTGGATGTTCCTATGCGCCAAGTGCTCATCGAAGCGCGCATTGTGGAGGCGCGCGACACTTTTGGTCGATCTTTGGGTGTGAAGCTTGGCGCTTCGGATTTGCGTGCAGCACGGGGGGGGGATGGTGGTTACAGCCTCGGGGGTAACAACCGCGTCGCATGGGGAACAAATTATGCAAATGCAGTGGGCTCTAGTGGGGCGGGTACGACTACTGACCCTGCAGGTAGCTTTGTAAATCTGCCCGCTCGGCTCTCTACCACGAGTGCCGTAGGTTCCTTTGCTCTCTCCATTTTTAATTCTGCAGCCAATCGTTTTCTCACCTTGGAGCTATCGGCTATGGAAGCTGATGGTAAGGGGCGCGTCGTTTCTAGCCCCCGCCTGATTACGGCTGATCAGACAAAGGCCTTGATTGAGCAAGGTACAGAGTATCCCTATACGGTGACTGCTCCCAATGGGGCAACTACTATTGCGTTCAAGAAGGCGGTTTTGAAGCTAGAGGTGACGCCACAAATTACGCCTGAAGGCAACATTATTCTTGATTTGGATGTTAATAAGGACAGCCGAGGGGAAACTACGACCCAGGGGGTGGCTATTGATACCAAGCACATCAAAACGCAGGTGTTGGTGGAAAACGGGGGGACGGTAGTTATTGGTGGTATTTTTGAGATGGAAGAAACCAATCAAGAAAATAAGATACCTTTCCTGGGGGATGTTCCTGTGATGGGTAACTTGTTTAAGAGCCGTACGCGTGAATCTACCAAGCGGGAGGTGCTGGTTTTCATTACTCCCAAGATGATCGCCGATCGTGTGGCTGGCCGTTGATGGTTTATCGTATATAGGACAAATGATGAGAAAAGGCTTTAAGTTTCTTGCGTTGGTATTGGTTGCGGGGTTGTCTGCTTGCGGAGGTGGTGGCGGCAGTTCAGGGACAGTTTCTGCCGAATACCAAATCACGCTGCGAGCGGACAAGACGCAATTGCCCGTTAATGTGACGAACTACCCCGTGGGACAAGGCGTGTATGCGCCTTTCACTACTACCTTATACGTGCAGGCGACCGTGGGTGGGCAGCCTATTCCAGGGGGGGATAGTATTTTCGGATGCAACGTTGCTGGAGGTTTGAACTCCGGGGTGCTTTACTATCTTGATGGGGATCCGGCGCATGAAGATCCCGATACCAAAGCACCGTTGGCCTATCGCAGTATTACGCTGGGCGCTAATTCTGGGGGAAGTTCTTTCCACTTTCATGCAGGGAATCAGGCCGGTTCTGCACGGATCACTTGCTCGGTGACCGATCCACGCGACAAGCAGCAGAAGTCGGCTAGCGTGGACATTACTGTCGGCGCAGCCACAGGGCGGGCCGCCAGCATCGCGGCCGTCGCAACATACCCCACCCTGGGTACGCAAGGCAATGCAAACAACGTGCGAACGAGCACGGCCATTCAGGCCCAAGTGCTTGATGATGCCAATCAACCTGTACCTACCTCTGCCAAGGCCAATTTGCAGGTAGCCATTGCCTCCGGAGGGGCTTCCAGTGGCGCGCGCCTGATGTCAGGCTCTCAAAGTGGCAGCGTCGTGCAGGTCAGTACCACCGGTGGCGTGGGGTTGTTTTCTCTTGCGAGTGGCCCCAATGAAGGCGCGATCCTGCTGGAGATGACGGCCGACCGTTTCGATAATGATGTGACCAACGGTATCCAAGACCCCATTGTCCAGCTTCTTGCCGTGTCTGTGACTGCGGGTAATCCTGCTGCTCCCGCTCCGGATCCATTGGCACTCGTGGGAACACCGCCTGGTGCAACCAACGGTTTGGCCTACAGCTATGCATTCAGTGCGACGGGTGGTGTGGCGCCGTACACGTGGACGACCTTGGGCGCTTTGCCGGATGGCCTGAGCCTGAGCTCTTCGGGCATATTGAGTGGTACCCCCTCCGTGAAGCTCCCAGGAACTTTCAATATCTCCGTGCGTGTTACGGATAGTCGAGGAGTGGCAGCTACTGGGAACTTTGGCTTGGTGATTGCTGCGACTCCGACGACCTCGGACCCCACCGTGAACCCGCTGTCGATCAATTTGAACGGCTGCGGTTCGGATGTGAACACGGCATGCTCGCTGGCGATCGCCAATCCGGCCTCGCCTGCACCCTCGCCACTGCCTGCGTTTTTCTATCAATATGTGTTGTCTGTGTCAGGGCCGGGTACGGGAGATGCGACCTGGAGCATGGTCCAAAATCCAACATGGCTTAATCTGACCGGACCTGGCATCCTATCCATCACTTGGGCGAATGCCCTTGCCGCACCTGCCTTGCAGGATTGCACGAGCGGAGCATTTTTCATCACTGCAAACCGTGGCGGAGCGTCCACGATGCGCAAGGTCCAACTCGTCATTGGCAACGGCACAGGCACTTGCAGGCCCTGACGCGCTGGTCTCGGGAAGGCTCGGCTGAGCTTTTCCCTTAACCCAATCCATCCCCGGCGCGCCCGGGGATTTTTTTATGATCGTTCTCGTAGGCATGCCCGGCTGCGGCAAATCCACTATCGGCCGCCTGCTGGCCCGCAGGCTTCACCTGGATTTCAGTGACTCAGACCATGTGATCGAAACCCGCCTGGGCTGCAGCATCCGCGGCTATTTCGACAGCCATGGCGAGGCTGCGTTCAGAGACGTCGAGCAGGAGGTCCTGGCAGATCTGCTGGGCAGGCAGCCCGGTGGCGTGCTGGCGACAGGCGGTGGTGCCGTGCTGCGGCAAGCAAACCGCATGGCCATGCGGGCTGCGGCGCACGTGGTGTACCTCAAGGCTACGCCCGAGGAAATCATGCGGCGCGTCAGGCACGACACCAAGCGCCCCTTGCTGCAGGTGGAAGATCCATTGCAGCGCTTGCGCGACCTGCATGCCACCCGCGACCCGCTGTACCGCGAAGTGGCCCACACGGTGGTTGATGCGGGCCATGGTTCGGCGGCGACGGTCGTGAATCTGATCTCCATGCAGCTGGAGCAGGCACAATGGGCCGCTGGAGGAGGGGCGGAAGGCGCGCCTCCCCATTCGTGAGCTGTGAATTCGTCCATGCCCTCCACTGCACATAACGTCCCGATCGACCTGGGAGCGCGTAGCTACCATATCGCCATTGGCGAGGGGCTGCTTGAAGATGCTGCCACCTATGCCGGGCTGCCGTCTGCCAGCGCGGCCCTGGTGGTTTCCAACACCACGGTGGCCCCGCTGTATGCAGCGGCATTGCGATCGGCCTTGCAAGGGCGGTTCGCGCAGATCCACGAAGTGCAGCTTCCCGATGGCGAAGCGAACAAGAACTGGCAGACCCTGCAGCAGATCTTTGATACCTTGCTCGCCAACGGCTGTGACCGCAAGACCGTGCTGTTTGCCCTCGGTGGAGGTGTGGTGGGCGACATGTGCGGTTATGCCGCCGCGAGCTACATGCGTGGCGTACCCTTCGTGCAAGTGCCCACTACGCTGCTCGCGCAGGTGGATTCTTCGGTGGGCGGCAAAACGGCCATCAACCACCCGCTGGGCAAGAACATGATCGGGGCTTTCTACCAGCCGCAGTTGGTGGTGTGCGACCTCGGTGTGCTCGACACATTGCCGCCCCGAGAGTTCAGCGCGGGGTTGGCGGAGGTGATCAAGTACGGACCCATCGCGGACATGGCGTTCTTCGACTGGCTTGAAGCAAACATCGGCGCCTTGATGGCGCGCGACCGTGCTGCGTTGGCCTACGCGGTGCGCCGCAGTTGCGAGATCAAGGCCTGGGTCGTGGGCCAGGACGAGCGCGAGTCCGGCCTGCGCGCCATCCTGAATTTCGGCCACACCTTCGGCCACGCCATCGAGGCGGGCATGGGCTATGGGGCTTGGCTGCACGGAGAGGGTGTAGGTGCCGGCATGGTGATGGCGGCCGAACTGTCGCGCCGCCTTGGGCTCGTGGACGCTGCTTTCGTGCAGCGGCTCACGGCGCTCATCGAGCGCGCGGGGCTGCCCGTGCGCGGCGCGGTGCTGGACGCTCAGGACAACGCGGGCCGCTACCTGCAGCTCATGCGTGTCGACAAGAAGGCCGAGGGCGGCGAAATCCGCTTCGTGGTGATCGACGGTCCTGGACAGGCAGCTGTGCGACCCGCGCCCGATGCGCTGGTGCGCTCGGTGATCGATGCCTGCTGCGCTCCTTGATCGATAGCTGAAAGCGCCCGCTAGGCGTGCGCTAGAGCCGGATTCTCTTCATATGCCCTCCCTGGCTCCCTACGCCTGCGACCCCGCGCGATCGCGCGGGCGCCGCCATGCCGAACCGCCTGCCCCCACGCGCACCGAGTACCAGCGCGACAGGGACCGCATCGTGCACTCCACGGCCTTTCGGCGGCTGGTCTACAAAACCCAGGTGTTCCTGAACCACGAGGGCGACCTGTTCCGCACGCGTCTCACGCACTCGCTGGAGGTGGCGCAGTTGGGGCGCTCCATCGCGCGCTCGCTGCGGATCAACGAGGATCTGGTGGAAGCGATTTCGCTTGCGCACGACCTGGGGCACACGCCCTTCGGGCATGCGGGCCAGGATGCGCTGCACGACTGCATGGCCGCCCATGGAGGCTTCGAGCACAACCTGCAGAGCCTGCACGTGGTGGACCGGCTCGAAGAGCGCTACCCTGCGTTCGACGGCCTGAACCTCACCTTCGAGGCGCGTGAGGGCATCCTCAAGCATTGCTCCCAGGTCCATGCACGCGAGCTGGAGGCGCAGGAACCCGGCGGCGTCGGGCAGCGCTTCTTGCTGCGGCAGCAGCCGAGCCTGGAAGCCCAGCTCTGCAACCTCGCCGACGAGATCGCCTACAACGCGCACGACATCGACGATGGCGTGCGCTCCGGCCTGCTGACGCTGGCGCAATTGCAGGAGGTGCCCCTGTTCGACCGCTACCGCACCGAGGCCCAGGCCGAGTACCCCGGTCTGCGCGAGGCCCAGTCGCAGCGCCGGCTGCTGAATGAGGCCATCCGCCGCATGTTGAGTGCCCAGGTGTACGACGTGATCGATGCCACGCAGCAGGCGCTGGACCAGGTCCGGCCTGCCAGCGTGGACGCGGTGCGCGCCGCGCCGGCCACCGTGGGCTTCAGCACCGCCATGCGCTCGCAGTCGCAGGAGCTCAAGCGCTTTCTGTTCCGCAACCTGTACCGCCATCCGCAGGTGATGGAGATGACGGGCCGTGCCAAGCAGGTGGTGCGCGACCTGTTTGCGGCCTACCTGGCCGAGCCGGGCGCCATGAAGCCGCGCTTTGCCGCCCGTGCCCAGGCCGCCGAGAGCGCCGATGCCCGGGCGCGCGTGGTGGCCGATTTCATCGCTGGCATGACGGACCGCTACGCGGGCCGCGAGCACGCCAGGCTCACGGGGCAGCA
>JASLFM010000259.1 GCA_030150585.1 Acidovorax sp. | reverse complement strand
GGTCACTTCGTTGCCGAAGGCAGCGAACTGGACCTGCAGCTCAAGGCCGAACTCAAAGGCACGCCCGGCGCCACCAAAACCGACCTCAAGCGCGAGATGGAGGCCCTTCAGGAGCTGGGTGCCGAGCTGCTCACGCTGCGCGGCGACCTGTTCGCGCGCCTGCAGCTTCCCGAGAAGCTGCAGGACGCGCTGCAGGAGGCCAAGCGCATCACCAACTTCGAGGGCAAGCGCCGGCAGATGCAGTTCGTCGGCAAGCTCATGCGCAAGCTGGACGACGACGCCCTGGCCGCCGTGCAGGCGGCGCTGGACGAACAGCGCAACGGGTCGGCCGCCGAGAAGCTGGCGCTGCACCAGGCCGAACACTGGCGCGACCGCCTGATTGCCGACGACGACGCCCTGGCCCCATGGCTGGAGCAGTTCCCGCGTACCGACACGCAGCAGGTGCGCGCCCTGATCCGCCAGGCCCGCAAGGACGCGCCGCTGGAGGACAAGGCCGCCGTCTCTCAGGGCCTGGCCCCGCGCAAGGGCCGCGCCTACCGCGAGCTGTTCCAGCTGGTGCGCGAACAGATGACCGACGCCGCTGCCCAGGCCGCACACGAGGAGCGCGAAGCCGATGCCTGACACCACGACCCCGCCGGCATTCGACGCCGTGAAGATCGGCATCGTCTCCGTCAGCGACCGCGCCAGCACCGGCGTGTACGAGGACAAGGGCCTGCCGGCGCTGCAGGACTGGCTGGCTCGCGCGCTGCACAACCCCATCACCTTCGAGCCGCGCCTGATCCCCGACGAGCAGGAGCGCATCAGCGCCGCGCTGATTGAGCTGGTGGATGCCGGCTGCAGCCTGGTGCTGACCACCGGCGGCACCGGCCCCGCGCCGCGCGACGTGACGCCCGAGGCCACGCTGGCCGTGGCCCACAAGGAAATGCCCGGCTTTGGCGAGCAGATGCGCCAGATCTCGCTGAAGTTCGTTCCCACGGCCATCCTCTCGCGCCAGGTGGCGGTGGTCCGCGCGCAGAGCCTGATCATCAACCTGCCGGGCCAGCCGAAGGCCATCGCCGAAACGCTGGAGGGACTGCGGGACGCCGACGGCGCGCAGCTGGTGCCCGGCATCTTTGCCGCCGTGCCCTACTGCGTCGACCTGATCGGCGGGCCCTACCTCGAGACGCGGCCCGAGGTCTGCAAGGCCTTCCGGCCCAAGTCGGCCCTGCGCCGCTGACGCATACCCGAGCAGGCCGGTGCGGTTGCACTTGCGCGGCCGCACCCCTGGCGTATGGTGATGCCTTCACGCGAAAGGAGCACACCATGACCGCCATGATGAAAGCCGCCGTCTTCGTCGAAAAGGGCCGCATCGAGCTGACCGACAAGCCCATCCCCGACGTGGGCCCCAACGACGCGCTGGTGCGCGTCACCACCACCACCATCTGCGGCACGGACGTGCACATCCTCAAGGGCGAGTACCCGGTGGCCAAGGGCCTGACCGTGGGCCACGAGCCCGTGGGCGTGATCGAGAAGCTCGGCAGCGCCGTGCAAGGCTACGCGGAAGGCCAGCGCGTGATCGCCGGCGCCATTTGCCCCAACTTCAACAGCTACGCCGCGCAGGACGGCTCCCCGAGCCAGGACGGCAGCTACCTGATCCCCAGCGGCCGCTGCGGCTGCCATGGCTACAAGGCCACGGCAGGCTGGCGCTTCGGCAACCTCATCGATGGCACGCAGGCCGAGTACGTGCTGGTGCCCGACGCGCAGGCCAACCTCGCCCCCATTCCCGACGGGCTCACGGACGAGCAGGTGCTGATGTGCCCCGACATCATGTCCACGGGCTTCAAGGGGGCAGAGAACGCGGGCATCCGCATCGGCGACACGGTGGCCGTGTTCGCGCAGGGCCCCATCGGCCTGTGCGCCACGGCGGGCGCGCGGCTGCAGGGCGCCACCACCATCATCGCCATCGACGGCAACGCGCACCGCCTGGACGTGGCCCGGCGGCTCGGAGCCGACGTGGTGCTGAACTTCAAGACCTGCGACGTGGTGGACGAGGTGATGAAGCTCACGGGCGGGCGCGGCGTGGACGCGTCCATCGAGGCACTAGGCCTGCAAACCACGTTCGAATCGGCGCTGCGCGTGCTCAAGCCCGGCGGCACGCTGTCGAGCCTGGGCGTGTATTCCGCCGACCTCACGATTCCCCTCGGCGCCTTCGCCGCCGGCCTGGGCGATCACCGCATCGTCACCGCGCTGTGCCCTGGCGGCAAGGAACGCATGCGGCGGCTGATGAACGTGATCGCCTCGGGGCGTGTGGACCTGGGCGCACTGGTGACGCACCACTTCCCGCTGGACGACATCGTGGCCGCCTACGATCTGTTCGCGCACCAGCGCGACAACGTGCTCAAGGTGGCGATCCGGCCCTTCTGACGGCCCGCGCGCCCCTATTTGCCCAGCAGGTCGTTGAGCTTGGCCGCCTCGAACTGCTCGCGGCGCACGGCGTCGCACGGCACGCAATCAGCGGGGGCCTGGGGCGCCGTGGCGGTGAGCTTTTCGATGGCTTGCCACAGCAGCGCGATCTGATGCTCCTGCGTGGCGGCGGTGTCGATCAGGCCGCGCATGGCCTGGGTGAGCGGGTCGTCCTGCTGCTGCTCGACGCCATAGGCGCTGAACTTGGCCGGCTCGGACTTGGCGTGCTCGGTCACGTCGGCGCTGGCCCCGTCCTTGGACGGAATGATGCGCGCCGGAATGCCCACGGCCGTGGCGCCCGCGGGCACGGGCTTGATGACCACGGCGTTGCTGCCGATCTTTGCGCCATCGCCTACCTCGAAGCCGCCCAGCACCTTGGCGCCCGCGCTCACCACCACGTCCTTGCCCAGCGTGGGATGGCGCTTGGTGCCCTTGTAGAGCGAGGTACCGCCCAGCGTCACGCCCTGGTAGATGGTGCAGCCGTCGCCGATCTCGGCGGTTTCGCCCACCACGACGCCCATGGCGTGGTCGAAGAACACACGTTCGCCGATCTTCGCGCCCGGGTGGATTTCGATGCCCGTGAGCCAGCGCGAGAAGTTGGAGATGAAGCGCCCCAGCCACTTGAAGCCGTGGTTCCAGCACCAGTGCGCGGGGCGGTGCAGCCAGATCGCGTGCAGGCCCGGGTAGCAGGTGACCACCTCCCACGTGCTGCGCGCGGCAGGATCGCGGTCAAGGATGCACTGGATGTCGGAGCGCAGGCGGGCAAGCATCGGGTATTGGAGTTATATCGATAGGGCACACCAGTCTATCGGTTCGGCGTGCCGGCCTGCAGCATGGCCTTGGCAACACCGCGCAGGATGTGGATTTCCTCGGGGGTCAGTTGCGCGCGGTTGAAAAGCTGGTTCAGGCGCGGCATGAGCTTCTTGGGTGCCGCGGGGTCGAGGAAGCCGATGGCCGTGAGCGCCTGCTCCCAGTGGCCCAGCATGCCCGCCACCTGGGCGGCGTCGGCGCGTTCGGGAACCGGCAGCGGATCCTGCACCGCGAAGCCGCCCAGCGCCTGGCGCCACTCGTAGGCGATGACCTGGATGGCCGCGCCCAGGTTGAGCGAGCCGAAGCCCGGGTTGGTGGGAATGCTGAGCGCCACGTCGCAGCGGTACACGTCCTCGTTGGCCATGCCGAATCGTTCGGAGCCGAACAGGAAGGCCACGCCGGCCTCGGGGGCGGCCTTTGTACCCGAATCGGGCTCCAGCGCCTGTCCACCTTGCGCGAGCAGCTCCCCTTTCAGGAGCATCTCAAAATGCGCGCGCGGCGCGCGCGTGGGCGGGCCGAAGTCGCGCGGCGTCATGGCCGTGGCGCACAGGTGGCTCATCCCATCCAAGGCATCGTGGAGCGTGGCGACGATGCGGGCATTTTCCAGCACGTCCAGGGCGCCGCTGGCACGCTGGATGGTTTCCTCCTTGCGCAGCACGTTGGGCCAGCGGGGCGCAACCAGCACCAGGTCGTCGAAACCCATGGTCTTCATGGCGCGGGCGGCGGCGCCGACGTTGCCGGCATGGCTGGTGTGGATGAGGATGAAGCGGGTGCGCATGGGGTCCGAGAAGAGTCCAGAGCAGCGATTGTCGCCGCCGCGCCCGGGGCCGGAGGTATAACCGGCGGTGCACCACATTCCGCCCCGGCGCGTTGAGCACCACAAATCACTCCCAAGGAGGCCTCGCATGCACACCCTTACCCTCCCCGACATGCCCGTGCGGAGCCGCTGGTCCGCCTTCCTGCTGTCCGCCCTGTTCCTGCTGCTCGCGCTCTGCGGCACCGCGCATGCCCAGCGCGGCGGGGACTACCAGGTGCTGCAGGCGACCTACGGCACGCCCTGGCAGAGCATCGACGTGACGGACCGTATCCGTCAGCTCGCGCAGCAGGGCAGCCGCTTCCAGGCGGGCAACGACCTCTTCGGCACCGACCCGGCCCCCAACCAGCGCAAGACGCTGCGCATCAGCGTGCGCGGGCGCGACGGCATGGCGCGCACCTACGAGTACGCCGAGTCGCAATGGGTAGACGCCGCCCAGTTTTCCCCGGGCAACTCCTGGGACCAGGGGGGCAGCTGGAGCGGCGCCGACCCGGTCGTGCAGGCCACCTACGGCAGCGGGCGCTACAGCATCGACGTGACGGACCGCATCCGCCAGCTCGCGCGCCAGGGCGGGGGCTTCCAGGTCGGCAACGACCTCTTTGGCACCGACCCCGCGCCCAACCAGCGCAAGACGCTGCGCGTGCAGACCCGCGGCCGTGACGGGCGGGTGCGCACCGCCGACTACGCCGAATCCCAGTGGGTGGATGCCGCGCAGCTCGCCTCCGGCGGTGGCGGTTCCTGGGACCAGGGGGGCGGCTGGAGCGGTGGCGACCCGGTCGTGCAGGCCACCTATGGCAGCGGGCGCTACAGCATCGACGTGACGGACCGCATCCGCCAGCTCGCGCGCCAGGGCGGGGGCTTCCAGGTCGGCAACGACCTCTTTGGCACCGACCCCGCGCCCAACCAGCGCAAGACGCTGCGCGTGCAGACGCGCGGCCGTGACGGGCGGGTGCGCGCCACCGACTACGCCGAATCCCAGTGGGTGGATGCCGCGCAGCTCGCCTCCGGCAGCGGCGGTGGCGGTGACCAGGGCGGCTGGGGACGCCTGACCATCCACCGCGCCACCTACGGGGACGGCTACCGGCAGGTGGACGTGACCGAGCGCCTGCGCGCCGCCGCCCGTGACGGCCACCTGGACGTGATCGTGGGCAATGACCTTGCCGGCATGGACCCCGCGCCCAACGTGCGCAAGGCGCTGCGCGTGGAGTACAGCGTGGGCAACGGGCGTGTGCAGCAGGTCACCGTGGAGGAATCGCAGGGCCTGCGCCTGCCCTGATCCCACCGGCCTGGCGGGGCACGTCAGCACGCTGGCGTGCCAGCGGGTAGAATGTCACCCCTCCCGCCGCCGCATCGCCGGTCCAGCCCTTGGCATCCGCGCCAGGGCCCTGTCCTTACTCACAATCCATGTCGTCCACCCTGCACCCCATGCTCAACGTGGCCATCAAGGCCGCTCGCGCCGCTGGCGCCATCATCAACCGCGCCGCGCTCGACGTGGAGTCGGTGCGCATCTCGCAAAAGCAGGTGAACGACTTCGTGACCGAGGTGGACCACGCGGCCGAACAGGCGATCATCGACACGCTGCTCACCGCCTACCCCGGCCACGGCATCCTGGGCGAGGAAACCGGCCGCGAGCATGGGGCCAAGGATTCGGACTTCGTCTGGATCATCGACCCGCTGGACGGCACCACCAACTTCATCCACGGCTTCCCCGTGTACTGCGTGAGCATCGCCCTTTCCGTGAAGGGCAAGATCGAGCAGGCCGTGATCTACGACCCCACGCGCAACGACCTATTCACCGCCACGCGCGGCCGCGGCGCCTTCCTGAACGAGCGCCGCATCCGCGTCTCCAAGCGCACCCAGCTCAAGGACTGCCTGGTTTCGACGGGCTTCCCGTTCCGCCCCGGCGACAACTTCAAGAACTACATGGCCATCATGGCCGACGTGATGCAGCGCACAGCCGGCCTGCGCCGCCCCGGCGCCGCCGCGCTCGACCTGGCCTACGTGGCTGCAGGCTTCACCGACGGCTTCTTCGAAACCGGCCTGTCGGTCTGGGACGTGGCGGCCGGCTCGCTGCTCGTGACCGAGGCCGGCGGGCTGGTGGGCAACTTCACGGGCGAGGCCGATTTCCTCGAGCAGAAGGAGTGCATGGCCGGCAATCCGCGCATCTACGGCCAGCTCGTGACCATCCTCGGCAAGTACAGCAAGTTCGCCCCGGCGGGCGACAAGGCCGCCGTGCGCCAGGCCCTGGAAGGCGAGCAGGCAGCCCCGGCGGAAGCGGAAGACGGCAGCGACGGCGAATAAGCCGGCCCTGCCGCCTCGCCCGGCGGCTCAGTCCGGATCGGGGTATTTCTGGGCGATGCCGAGAAAATCTTCCGCGATCTCGACGAACGCATCCACCATGTCGGGGTCGAAATGCGTGCCCCGCCCCTTGATGATGGTGGCGCACGCCTGTTCGTGCGAAAACGCGGGCTTGTACACGCGCTTGCTGATGAGCGCGTCGTACACGTCGGCCACCGCCATGAGGCGCGCCGACACGGGGATGGCATCGCCCTGCAGCCCCTCGGGGTAGCCTGAGCCGTCCCACTTCTCCTGGTGGCTGTAGGCGATCTCCTTGGAGACGCTCAGGAACGCCACGCGCATGCCCAGGCGCCGCTCGGCTTTCTCGATCGCGTCGCGCCCCAGCGTCGTGTGGGTCTTCATGATCTCGAACTCTTCCACCGTGAGCTTGCCGGGCTTGAGCAGGATGTTGTCGGGAATGCCGATCTTTCCGATGTCGTGCAACGGCGCCGACTTGTACAACAGATCGATCATGCGGTCGTTGAGCACGTGGGCGAAGCGCGGGTGGCCGCGCAGGTGCTCGGCCAGGGCCTTCACGTAAAGCTGCGTGCGTCGGATGTGGTTGCCGGTCTCGTTGTCGCGCGTCTCGGCCAGCGAGGTCATGGCCATGATGGTCACGTCCTGGATAGCCTGCACTTCCAGCGTGCGCAACGCCACCTCGCGCTCCAGGTAGGCGCTCTTGTCGCGCAGGAAGTCGGCCGTGGCCTTGAGCGCCAGGTGCGTGGACACGCGCGCGAGCAGGATGGGTGGGCTGATGGGCTTGGTGATGTAGTCCACCGCCCCCAGTGCCAGCCCCTGGCGCTCATCGTCCAGGTCGGAGCGCGAGGTGAGGAAGATGACGGGAATGTCGCGCGTGGTCCCGTGCGCCTTGAGCCGGCGGCAGACCTCGTAGCCATCGATGCCGGGCATCATGATGTCGAGCAGGATCAGGTCCGGCGGGTTCTCGCCCTGCGCGATCTTGAGCGCCTTCTCGCCGTTGTTGGCGATCTTCACGCGGTAGTGATCGTGTAACAGCCCGCCCATCAGCGTGAGGTTGTCTGGCGTGTCGTCCACCACGAGCACCGTGGCGATGGGTTTCTCGACGTACTCCGATTTTTCGGCAAAGAACGGGGCGTGGTCCATGGCGTTCCTGTCGCTGCGGTTTCAGGGTGGAGGGCCCACGGCGTGGATCGCCTCGAGGGCCTGCTCGAATTCAAACTCCCGGGTTCTGGACTGCACGAAGCCGAAGGCAGACCCGAGAGCGGTTTCCAGGATAGTCGCATTTTGTTGCAAATACTCGGCGGCTGCAGGATCGTCGTCGGCGAGCAGGCGGCGCAGCTGGCTCAGCGCCTCGGGCGCGCTCAACCCCGGCACAGCCGGCGCCACCGCGCGCGGGGTCTGCGCCTGCCAGGCGTCCAGCGCTGCCAGCAGGGGGGCAAGCAGGCGCTGCAGTTCCGTGCGCGGCGCTAGCAGATGCTCTGGCGGCTCCTGCACCCGCAGCGCCTGCTCCAGTGCCCGGGCCTGGACGGACAGCGCCTCGGCGCCGATGTTGGCGGCCACGGACCGCAGCGTATGGGCCATGCGCTCCGCACTCAGCCGGTCGCCCGACTGCAGTGCTTCGTCGAACTCGCGCACCCAGCCTTGCTGGCCTTGCCCGAAACGCCGCAGCATGTCCGCATACAGCGCGGGACGGCCCAGGGCGCGGTCCAAGCCGAGCGCCAAGTCCACGCCCGGCAGAGCCTGGGGGAGCTGTGCGGCGGCCGCCGGGGCCGCCTCGGGCGGGGGCGCAGATGCCGCTCCCAGCCCGGGCCTCGGCCGGATCCAGCGCGCCAGCGCGCGCCACAGCAGCGCAGGGTCGATGGGCTTGGCCACGTGGTCGTTCATGCCCGCCGCGAAACAGCGCTCGCGGTCCGCCTCCAAGGCGTTCGCGGTCATGGCCACCACAGGCAGGCCCGCATGGCGCGGCTGCGCGCGCAGGTGGCGCGTGGCGGTCTCGCCGTCCATGACGGGCATCTGCATGTCCATGAGCACGATGTCGTAGGACTTGCGCTCCACCGCATCCAGCGCCTGCTGGCCATTGGCTGCCACGTCGACAACGAACCCCGCGTCGCGCAGCAGCTCCACGGCCACGAGCTGGTTGAGTTCGTTGTCCTCCACGAGCAACACCGACGCACCGCGCACGGGCGCGAGCAGCGCCTGCTGCTGCGGGTCGTCGAGCCCCGCACGGTTGGATGCGTGGGGCGCCATGTACTCGATGGGCTGCATCAGCGTGTCGAACAGCACAGAGGCGCTCACGGGCTTGATCAGCACGGTGTCGATACCCTGCGCGCGTGCCGCGCGCATCACGTCCTCGCGGCCGTAGGCAGTGATCATGAGCATCTGCGGCACCTGGGGGATGCCGAGCGCGCGGATGCGCCGCGCAAGCTCGATGCCGTCCATGCCGGGCATATGCCAGTCGAGCAGCAGCAGGCCATGGGCACGCCCCTGGTCCACAGCCCGGCGCACCGCCACGAGGGCATCCGCACCCGAGTGCGCCTGCTCGACCTCGAAACCCAGTGACTCGAGCATGTCGCACAGCACCATGGCGGCTGAGCGGTTGTCGTCCACGACGAGCACGCGCCCGCCATGCAGGCCCGTGGCCGGCAGCTCGCGGCGCGGCGCGGGCGTGCCGTAAGCCAGCGGCAGCGTGACCCAGAAGCGTGAGCCCTCGCCGTGCACGCTCTCGGCACCCACATCGCCCCCCATGAGCAGTGCGAGGTTCTTGCAGATCGCCAGGCCCAGCCCGGTGCCACCGTAGCGCCGCGTGGTCGAGGTATCTGCCTGCTCGAAACTCTGGAACAGCCGCCCCATCTGGTCGGGCGTGACGCCGATGCCCGTGTCACGCACCTCGAAGCGCAGCACGGCGCTGTCGCCGCGACACTCCTGCACGCGCACTGCGATGGCGATCTCGCCCGCCTCGGTGAACTTGATCGCGTTGTTGGCGAAGTTGATGAGAATCTGGCCCAGCCGCAGCGCATCGCCCACAAGGCTCTGCGGCACGTCCGAAGCCACGTCGAGCACCAGCTCCAGGCCCTTGGCGCTGGCCTTGTAGCCCACGACGTCGACCACGCTCTCCAGCATGCGGTCGAGCTCAAAGGGCTGTGCCTCGACCTCGAGTTTGCCGGCCTCGATCTTCGAGAAATCGAGAATGTCGTTGATCACGCCCAACAGATGCTGGCCCGCCTGCTGGATCTTGCTCACGTAGTCATGCTGGCGCGCCGTGAGCCCCGACTTGAGCGCGAGGTGCGACATGCCGATGATCGCGTTCATCGGCGTGCGGATTTCGTGGCTCATGTTCGCGAGGAATTCGCTCTTGGCGCGGCTGGCCGCGTCGGCGGCCTCCTTGGCCTCGTGCAACGCCTGCTGGATGCGCTTTTGATCGGAGATGTCGATGAAGGTGCCGATGAGCCCGCCCGGCGTGCCGTCGGGCTTGCGAAAGCCGCGCGACCAGTGCGCGGTATCGTGCAGCGTGCCGTCGCGCAGGGGGTGCTGCATTTCCTTGTGCACCGTGATGCCCTCGCGGATCACCCGCATGTCTTCCTCGGCCTGGGCCCGGCGCCAGTCGTCGGGCACACGCTCGATCTCCAGCACGGTCTTGCCGATCATCTCCTCGCGGCTGTGCCCGGCGATCTCCTCGAACGCACGGTTGAAGCCGAGGTAGCGGCCCTCCGCATCCTTGTAGAACACGGGCACGGGAATGGTATCGAGCAGCGCCTGCTGAAACGCCAGTTGCTCGGCCAGCTGCTGCTCGCGGCGCTCGAGCTCGCTCTGCGCCTGGATGCGCGCCGTCACGTCCTGCTGCAGCCCTACGATGCCGATGCAGCGGCCCTTCTTGTCCAGCACGGGCAGGAGCGTAGCTTCGTCGTGGTAAATCGATCCGTCGCGGCGGCGGTTCACGAACTGCCCGCGCCAGGGCTTGCCCGCGAGCAGCGCCGCCTGCATCTCGCGGTAGGTCTCAGGAGAGGTCTGGCCGCTCGCCACAAAGTCGGGCATGCGGCCGCGCGCCTCCTCCAGCGAATAGCCGGTATCGCGCTCGTACTGCGGATTGACCCAGTCGATGCGTCCCTGGCCGTCGGTGACATGCACGGCCACGGGACTGTTCTCCAGCGCCGTTCCCAGCAACTGAAAACGCTCCAGCGCCGCAGCCATGCGCGCGCGGCTTCGCAGCACGTCCACCAGCATCAGCCCGAGCAAGAACAGCACGGCGAATGCCGCCCCCCCGGCCTGCCAACGCAGCGCGGTAGGCACGATGCCGCTCACGTCATCGAGCGCGACCAGTTGCCAGGGGCCGCCCGGGTCCGACCACTCGATGGGGTGCCGTGCGATCGCGTAAGCGTTTCCGTTGATCTCGACCTGCGCCGCCTCCGCCGTGAAGGGCAGCGCCGAGGCCACACCATTGTCGAAATGGCGGCCGAACTGGCGCAGCGCACGCACCTGGTCGATGCGCTCCTGCGTGAGCGGGGGCAGCATGGCGTATTTCCATTCGGGCCGCGTCGACGAGAACGCCACGCCCTGGGGCGACAGCAGTAGCATGGTCATGCCCGAGCGCGTGAGCAAGGCGTCGAACGTCTCGAAATTGGACTTGAACATCACCACGCCGATGATGACGCCCGTGGGCGAATCGCCCTCGTAGAGCGGCGCGGCGTAGTACAGCCCGCGCTCGTAGGTCCGCCCCCCGATGGCCGCGTACACGTTCACCGCGCCGCGCATGGCCTGCTGAAAGTAGGGACGGTACCCAAGGTCCGTGCCCGTGGCGCGCTCGCCCAGCGTTTCGTGGGCCACCACGACGCCCTGGGCGTTCAGCACGTAGATGCCGCTGACCGGAAAGCGGCCGCGCACCGCGGCCAGGCGGGCAAGCGCGCCCGGCGCATCGGTGGGCAGTACGCCGCGCGCCAGGTCCTTGAGCAGCGGCTCGTTGAGCCCGAGCAGCGTGACCGCGCCGAGCATGGGGCCGCCCGCCGTCTGGCTCACCAGCGCCTCGGCCGTCTGGTTCAGCAGGCGCTCGCGCTCCTCGGCGCGCTGGGCGTGGCGCAGGTGCACAAGGCCCTCTACCAGCAGCCAGGCGCCGAGCACGGCCACCGCCAATACCGCCGCCAGCCCGCGCAGCCAGTGCGCGTCGCGGGCCAGCACCTTGTCGACCACGCCGCCCGGCGCCTGGGCCAGCGGACTGCTCATTCGGACACACTCCTGGCGCTAGCGGGCCGTGTACAGCAGTTCATCCCATGCCTCCAAAGGTGCCGGCCGACCAAACAGGTAGCCCTGAAAGCCGCCGCAGCCATGCAGACGCAGGAAACCGAGCTGCCCCGCCGTCTCCACACCCTCGGCCACCACCTGCAGGTCCAGGCTCTGGGCCAGGGCCAGGATGGTGCGCACGATGGCGGCATCGTTCGGGTCCGAGAGCACGTCGCGCACGAAGCTCTGGTCGATCTTGATCTGGTCGAGCGGCAGGCGCTTGAGAAAACTCAGGCTGGAGTAGCCCGTGCCAAAGTCGTCGAGGGCAAAGCCGATGCCCTCCCGCTTGAGTTGCCCCATGCGCGCGATGGCGTCCTCGACGTCGCCCAGCAGCATGCTCTCGGTCAACTCCAGCATCAGCCGGTGCGGGTTGGCACCGCACGCGCGCAGGGCGGCCAGCACCTCGCGGGCGAAATCCGCGTGGCGGAACTGGCGTGCGCTCACGTTCACCGACAGGCCCAGGTGCGCGGTGGCGGGGTCGCGTGCCCAGCGCGCCAGCTGCTCGCAGGCCTGCTGCAGCACGAAGGCGCCGAGCTGCAGGATCAGGCCGCTCTGCTCGGCCAGCGGGATGAATTCGGCCGGGCTCACCATGCCGCGCACGGGATGGCGCCAGCGCAGCAGCGCCTCGGCCCCCACGAGGCGCGCGCGCTCGTCCACGACCGGCTGGTAGTGCACGCTGAATTCGCCCCGCGCGAGGCCCTGGCGCATGTCGGCCTCCAGGTGCAGGCGCGTATTCACAGCGGCCTGCATGGCAGGGTCGAAGAAGCGCAACGTGTTGCGCCCGGCGGCCTTGGCTTCGTACATCGCCAGGTCGGCGCGCTTGAGCAGCTCGTTCACCTCCACGCGCTCATCCCCGAACAGCGCGATGCCGATGCTGGGCGAGCTGTAGTGCTGACGCCCACCCAGCACGATGGGCTGGTTGACGTGGGCCAGCAGTTTCTCTGCCACGCCCTCGACCTGCACGGCCGCCTCGGCCGCGTCGCACGAGAGGTGTTCCAGCATTACCACGAATTCGTCGCCGCCGAAACGCGCCACGGTGTCGCTCTCGCGCACCGTGGCTACCAGACGCCGCGCCACCTCGACGAGGAGCTGGTCGCCCATGTCGTGGCCCAGGGTGTCGTTGAGGTCCTTGAAGTTGTCCAGGTCGATGAACAGCAGCGCACCTTGCTGGCGCGTGCGCTGGCCCAGCACGACAGAACGCTGCAGCCGGTCGAGCAGCAGGCGGCGGTTGGGCAGGCCGGTGAGCGCGTCGTAGAAGGCCAGGCGCTCGATCTGCTGCTCGGCCTGCTTGCGCTCGGTGATGTCCATGGTGAAACCGTGCGAGACCACGGTGCCGTCGGCCTCGCGGTGCGGCACAGCGCTGGTCATGTGCCAACGCACGCTGCCGTCGGGCATGCGCACGCGGTATTCGCTCTGCCAGGGCACCAGGCGGCGCGCCGACAACATGGCCGAGCGGCGCAGATGCGCCACATCCTCGGGCAGCACGCGCTGCACCAGCAGGTCGTGGTCCTGCATCACCTCGCTGGGCGCCACGCCCAGGAACTCGCGCACCGCCTCGCTAATGTACTGCACGCTGGCGGTGGAGCCGTCGCGGTGCAGCCGGTACTGGTAGATGAAGCCCGGCACCCGGCTGGCGATGCGCTGAATGAACACCAGTTGCTCGCGCAGCTGCTCCGCCGCGCGATGCTCTTCGGTCACGTCCTGCACCACGCCCATCTGCACCGAGACGCCGTCGCGCGAGCGCACGCGCTGCACGCGCGAGCGTATCCAGCGCACCTCGCCGTCGGGACGCCGCCAGCGGTATTCCACGTCGGCACCGTCCTGGGCGCGGCTCGCCGCGTCGAACAGCGGCCGGTCCTCGGGCAGGATGCCGCTCACGGCGTGCTCCGGGTCGATCCACTCCTGGCGCTCGAACCCGGCGATGTCGCACAGGCCTGGAGACCAGAGCAGCACGGTCTCGCCCGGGTCCTTGATGCGCCGCCAGTGGCCCGCGCGGGCCAGGGTCTCCATGGTGTCGAACACCTCGGTCTGCTCGCGCAGGTCGCGCCGCGCCTCGGCCAGCGCCTGCTCGGACAACTGCAGCGCCTGGCGCAGCCCCTCGGCCTCGGAAACATCGCTCACGGCCACCAGCACGCAATCGCTGGACATGCGCCGCGCCGCGATGTCCCAGGCCAGCTGCAGCCGCAGACCATCGCGCAGCACATGGCGCCCGTCGAGCGGCACGCCCAGCCGGGCCACGCCGCAGAGCTGGTCGATCAGGGCCGTGCCCGCCAGCTGGTCGAACACCGCGCGCGCGTCGGCCCCCGGCTCGCGCACCCCGCCCAGGCCCGGCATCCGGCGCGCGGCCGCGTTGGCCGTCAGCAGCACCAGGCGATCCCCGCTCAGGCGAAACTCCATGAGAGCGGTCGGCACGGCGTCCAGCAAGGCCTGCAGACCGACGTAGGCCGCATGCGGCAGCTGCGGTTCACCCGCAGGGGCCAGCAAGGCAGACAGCAGATCAGAGGGCTTCACGATGTATCAGGCGTCTCTTCAAGGTCAAAGGGGCAATTTCCGAATGCGTGCCAGTATGGCAAACCCCAGGTGCATGATGAAACACATGTTACAAATATCTTCCCCGGAAATACCCGGGCCGAAGAACCCGCAGTGCAGCCCCGCAAAGGCGTTTCCGGGGTCCGCGTCAGGGACAATGCAAGGTTTTGGGGCCCCGGGCCGCACGGCGTCCGGCCCCTGTGTTTCCTGATGGCCCCTTGCAGACTTACAGAGGTTCGCGCAGGCAATGAATTCTGAAAAACCAACGGCTTCCGCGCACACGGAAACGCCGTCGCAAGACCTCCAAAACCATACGCCGATGATGCAGCAGTACCTCGCCCTCAAGGCCGGGTACCCCGACACGCTCGTGTTCTACCGCATGGGCGACTTCTACGAGCTGTTCTGGGCCGACGCCGAGAAGGCCGCACGGCTGCTGGACATCACGCTCACGCAGCGCGGACAGTCGGCCGGGCAGCCGGTGGTAATGGCCGGGGTGCCCTTTCATGCGCTGGAAAACTACCTGGGCCGGCTCATCAAGATGGGCGAGTCGGTGGCGATCGCCGAGCAGGTGGGCGACGTCGCCACGGCCAAGGGGCCGGTGGAGCGCAAGATCGTGCGCGTGGTCACGCCCGGCACGCTCACGGACAGCGAGCTGCTTTCCGACAAGGCCGAGGCCATGCTGCTGGCCGTACACCAGGGGCCACGCGCGCGCTGCGGCCTCGCCTGGCTGAGCGTGACGCAGGGGCGCGTGTACCTTGCGGAATGCACAAACGAGGAGTTGGGCGCGTGGCTGTCACGCGTGGGCCCAAGCGAGCTGATCTACAGCGGCGGCGTGACCGAGCGCTTCGAGCAGCAGTTGCAGGCGCTGCGCCAGGCCGGCGCTTTCGCCTGCCCCTTGAGCCCCCGGCCCGACTGGCAGTTCGACAGCGCCCTGGGCGAGCGCAAGCTGCTCGAACACCTGGGCGCGGCCAGCCTGCACGCCTGGGACGCGCAGGACCTCGCCCAGGCCCACGCGGCCACGGCGGCGCTGCTGTCGTATGCCGAGCACACGCAGGGCCGCCAGCTCACCCACGTGCACGCCGTGCAGGTGCAACGCGACGACGCGCTCATCGCCCTGCCCCCGGCCACGCGACGCAACCTCGAACTCGTCAAGACCCTGCGCGGCGAGGACAGCCCCACGCTGTTCTCGCTGCTCGACACCTGCATGACCGGCATGGGCAGCCGCCTGCTCAAGACCTGGCTGCTGGAGCCCCCGCGCGACCGTACGCCCGCGCGCGAGCGCCTCGCGGCCACCGAGGTCCTGCGCGGCACGGGTGGCGCAGGTGCCGCGCCCTGGCAGGTGCTGCGCGCCGCGCTCAAGGGCGTGAGCGACGTGGAGCGCATCACGGCGCGCACCGCGCTGCGCCAGGTGCGCCCGCGTGAACTCGTGGCCCTGGGCAAAACGCTACAGAAGGCAGAGCAGCTTGCGCAGAATGGGCAAGCGCCATCGGCACTCTTGACGCAGATCTTCGCCGACCTGCAGCCACCGCCCGGTTGTGCCGAGCTGCTGCAGCGCGCCATTCTGGAGGAACCCGCCGCGCTGGTGCGCGACGGCGGCGTGATCGCGGGCGGCTTCGACGCCGAGCTGGACGAGCTGCGCGCCATCCAGACCAATTGCGACAGCTTCCTGCTCGAGCTGGAAACGCGCGAGAAGGCGCGCACCGGCATCGCCAACCTGCGCGTGCAATTCAACAAGGTGCACGGTTTCTACATCGAGGTCACGAGCAGCAACCTGGACCGGGTGCCCGACGACTACCGCCGCCGCCAAACGCTCAAGAACGCCGAGCGCTTCATCACCCCCGAGCTCAAGGCCTTCGAGGACAAGGCTTTGTCGGCCCAGGAGCGGGCCCTGGCGCGCGAGAAGTGGCTGTATGAGCAGGTGCTGGACGCGCTGCAACCCCACGTGCCCGCGCTCACGCGGCTGGCCCAGGCGCTGGCTGCGCTCGACGCGCTGTGCACGCTGGCCGAGCGCTCGCTCACGCTGGGCTGGTGCGCGCCGCAGTTCGTAGACCAGCCCTGCATCGAGATCGAGGGCGGGCGCCACCCCGTGGTGGAAGCACGCCTGGCCGAAACGTCGAGCGGCGCCTTCATTGCCAACCACACGCGGCTGAACGCCAACACGCGGCTGCAGATCATCACCGGGCCCAACATGGGCGGCAAGTCGACCTACATGCGCCAGGTGGCGCTGATCGTGCTGCTCGCCAGCATGGGCAGCCATGTGCCCGCCGCGAGCTGCCGACTGGGGCCCATCGATGCAATCCACACGCGCATCGGCGCAGCGGACGACCTGGCCAACGCGCAATCCACCTTCATGCTGGAGATGACCGAGGCCGCACAGATCCTGCACGCCGCCACGCCGCACAGCCTGGTGCTGATGGACGAAATCGGGCGCGGCACCAGCACCTTCGACGGGCTGGCGCTGGCCAGCGGCATCGCCACCCACCTGCACGACAAGACGCGCGCCTTCACCCTGTTCGCCACGCACTACTTCGAGCTGACCGAGCTGCCCGCCACCGCGCGCCATGCGGTCAACATGCACGTGAGCGCCACCGAGTCGGGCAGCGATATCGTGTTCCTGCACGAGATCCAGCCCGGCCCCGCCAGCCGCAGCTACGGCATCCAGGTCGCCAAGCTGGCGGGCATGCCCGCCGCCGTGCTGCACCACGCGCGCCACGCACTCGCCGCGCTGGAGGAACGCGCGGGCGAGGACGAACTGCAGGTGGACCTGTTCGCCCCACCGCCCGAGCCCGAGGTGGCCGCCGCCAGCCCCGTGGAGGCGGCGCTCGCAGCGATCAACCCCGACGCCATGAGCCCGCGCGAGGCGCTGGACGCGCTGTACCAGCTCAAGCGGCTGAACGGGGTTTAGGGCCCCGCCCCAGCGGCCGCCTCAGGGCTGCTTGACGATGGACACCAGGGTGTCGGGCATCATCTTGCCGGTCTTCATGTCCATCCAGGGGCGCTGCACCGTGATCTGCAAGGCACAGCCCGTGGTGATCTTCCTCTTGAGCGCGGCGTTGAATTCCTCCTTGCAGCCGGCGGTGAAGGCTGCCGAGTCCTTGGCGGCCTCGCCCATGGCCTGGACGCCGGCCTGCCCCTTGTAGAACGCCGCCACCTTCTCCACGTCGTCCGCCGTGCGGTAGGCCGCGCCGTCCATATGCAGTGAGGTGCGCAGGAACTCCGACGTGGCCGCGTCGTGCTTGGCGCCCGGGTACACCGCCACGCCCGGCTTGGCAGGATCCATACCCTTGGTCTGCGCCGCCACCGGCAAAGACGAGGCCAACGCCAGAGCGCAGAGAGCGCCCCACGCCCGCCCCCGCGGAGAACGGGAGCGCGCCGGTTGGGCCGTGCGGAAATTGTGGTGCATGAAGACTCCTTGGAACATGCGGCGGATTATGGAAGGCCTGATACCCACCGCCCTTACCCCGGCATGGGAAGGTCGTGATCTTTTCGGCATCCGTGGCCACCTTTTGGCAGGCGATGCCCAGCCCCTGGGGCCCGAAGGCCTCTGGCACCGGCGCACTACACTTATGTCCTTTTGCCCCTCCTGTTCGCCCCATGACGTACTGCGTCGCCATCAAACTCAACGCCGGCCTGGTCTTTCTGTCGGACTCCCGCACCAACGCCGGACTGGACCAGATCAGCTCTTTTCGCAAGATGATGGTCTACGAGAAAGCAGGCGACCGCTTCATGGTGCTGCTCTCGGCGGGCAACCTGTCGATCTCGCAGTCGGTGCGGGAGATCCTGCAGACCACCCAGGTCAAGGACCGCGAGGACGGCGAGGCGATCACGATCTGGAACGCGCGCAGCATGTTCGACGCCGCTCGCGTGCTGGGCGCGGCCGTGCGCCATGTGCACGAGCGCGATGGCGCGGCGCTCAAGCGCTCGGGTGTGGATTTCAACGTGTCGCTCGTGTTCGGCGGCCAGATCCGCGGCGAAGGCATGCGGCTGTTCCAGGTGTACTCGGCCGGCAATTTCATCGAAGCCACGCCCGAGACGCCCTACTTCCAGGTCGGAGAATCCAAGTACGGCAAGCCCGTGCTCGACCGCGTGCTCACCCCCGAGACGCCGCTGTCCGAGGCCGCCAAATGCGCCCTCGTCTCGATGGACAGCACGCTCAAGTCCAACCTTTCGGTGGGCCTGCCGCTGGACCTCGTGGTGTACGAGGTGGACCAGTTCGCCACCGACAAGATCGTCTGCATCGACGACGGCAACCCCTACTTCCGGATGCTGCACGACAGCTGGGGGCAGAAGCTGCGCCAGGTGTTCGACAGCATCGAGGACCCTGCCTGGGACGGCGGCAGCACCGAGGTGCCGATCAAGGTCACGCCCGTGCGCAGCAAGCCGCTGAAGAAGATCACCACCCCGCAGGACAAGCTCATCTGATCTGGCGGGCGCCGCACATGCTCCCCCTCGTCTTCTCGCACGCCAACAGCTTTCCGGCAGGCACCTACCGGATGCTGTTCGAGGAACTGGGCCGGCGCGGATTCGCGGTCTCGGCCGTGGACCGCTTCGGGCACGACCCACGCTACCCCGTCACCAACAACTGGCCGCACCTCGTGCAGCAACTGGCCGATTTTGCGCAGGAGCGCGTGCGCCGCGAAGGCGCGCCGGTGTTCCTCGTGGGCCATTCGCTCGGCGGCTTCCTGAGCGCGATGACCGCCGCCCTGCACCCGCAGCTCGCGCGCGGCGTGCTGCTCATCGACTCCCCGCTCATTGGTGGCTGGCGCGCCAATGCGCTCGGCGTGGCCAAGCGCACGCAGGTGGTGGGCTCGATCTCGCCCGGACGCATCAGCCGCCAGCGCCGCAACCGCTGGGCCAGCAATGCCGAAGCGCTCGACCACTTCCGCCGCAAGAAGGCTTTCGCGCGCTGGCACCCGCAGGTGCTGCAGGACTACATCGAGTACGGCCTGGCGGACCAGGACGGCCAACGTGTGCTGGCCTTCGACCGCAGCGTGGAAACCGCGATCTACAACACCTTGCCCCACAACCTGGCCAGCCTGCTGCGCAGCCACCCGCTGCGCTGCCCCGCGGCCTTCATCGGCGGGCGCTCGTCCGATGAGATGCGGCAGGTGGGCATGGCGATGACGCTGCGCATTACACAGGGCCGCACCATGCTGCTGGATGGCAGCCACCTGTTCCCCATGGAGCAGCCCCTGGCCACGGCGGCGGCCATCGAGGCATCGCTGCTGAACCTGGCATCGATCACGGCCTGACGCGCAACTTTCGCGCGCCCCTATTACACTGGGCCGTTACAAAACGATACGCCCTTGGCCATGACCACGCCCGACGCCTCCCCGGATATTCCGCTGCAGGACATGCGGCACCGCACGGACCCCCTGGGTGACCGCACCATCGCCAGGATCCTGGGCGAATGGCCCCTGCAAGACTGGCCCGGCGACGATGCCCCGCAGTGGCAGCGCATCGCCGAGGTGAGCCGGCTGTTCGGCGAGTGGACGGACAACGCCAGCCTCGCGCACTGGCAGGCGCGAAGTACGGTGCTCGGGGAGGAAGCCGCCCAAGCCCTGACCGACTACGTGCGGCAGGCCCAGGCGCTGCCGCCCTGGGCCGACCTGCAGAAGATCCAGCGCGCCGAGCGGCTCTTCATGGACCACGGCGCGCTCTCGTGCATCCTGCTGTTCTGCTCCAGCCTGCCTGAATGCTATGTGCTGCCCGATCTGGCCGACGTGCTGCACACGGCCGGCCAGCTGGAAAAGCACACCGAGTACCGCATCCGCTCCACTGCGGCGATGATCTTTCCGGTCATGATGCGCGGCGGGCTGGAGGCGCCGCGCGGCGCGGGCATCGCCCAGACCCTCAAGGTGCGGCTCATCCACTCGACCATCCGCAACCTCATCCTGCGCGGCGCACCGCCCGAGGCCTTGCAGGCCCCGCAGAGAGCGCTGCCCCCGCTGGCCCTGTCCGTTGCCCAGCCCACGCTCTACCAGACGCTGTTCGCGCGCGGCTGGGGCAACCAAGAGGGGGCCGACTGCGGACTGCCCTGCAACCAGGAGGAACAGGCCTACACCCTGCTGACGTTCAGCTACGTGTTCCTGCGCAGCCTGCGGCGTCTGGGCATCGGTCTGCCGCGGGCCGACGAAGAGGCCTACCTCCATGCCTGGAACGTGGTGGGCCACGTGCTCGGCATCGAGCGCAGCCTGATGGCCGACACCATGGAGCAGGCGGCTGGCCTGTTCGCCCGCATGCAGGCGCGGGGCCGCGCGGAATCCATCGCGCCCGACCCGCGCCCGGCCCTGGGTGCCGCGCTGATGCAGACCATGGCGCAGGCGATTCCCTGGCCCGTGGTCAAGCCGATTCCCGTGCCGCTCACGCGCTACCTCTGCGGCCACGAGACGGCGCGCGACCTGGGCCTGGACCACCGCGTTCCGCTGGCCTCGGCCACGCTGTTCTGGACCGTGCTGCTGCTCGCCCGTGGCATCGATACCGTGGCGCGCAGGGTGTTTCCGCGCTTCTCGCTCTCGCGCATGCTCACGCGGATACTCGGCTACCGCTTCATCAGCCAGGTACTCATGAGCCAGACACGCCCGCTACAGTTGCCGGAGGGCCTGCTCAACCAGGTGGATGCAGTGGTCAACGGCTGGAGCGACGACCCCGAGGCTCCCGCCTGGCTCAACCGGATCGAAGACCGGCTGACCACATCCGGCAGCTGGAGCGCAGGCTTGGCCCGGGCCAGCGCACGGCCGTGAAGCCGCAGCCTGCATTCCCATGAGGCCCTGGCACCGCACCCTCTCTGCACCCACGCAGCCCTGGCGCGCGGCGCGGGCCTGGCTGCTGGGTTTGCTGGTGTGGTGCCTGCAGGCCGGGGCGCACGCATGGCCTGCCCTGCCGCTGCAGCCGGGCGGCACGGCGTTCAACGCCTGGCCCGCCATCACGCTCCTGGCCGACGACACCCTCGAACTCGGCGTGCAGGAGGTTCTGGGACGGCTCGGGCAGTTCGAGGCGCCCCGGAACCTCAACGGATCGCTGGGCGTGCACGACCGGCAGGCGATGTGGCTGCACCTTCCGCTGGAAGTGAGCAGCATGCAGGGCAGCCCCTGGGTCGTGAACATTGGCTACAGCTCCCTGCAGGAAGTGGACATCTACCTCACCCGCGACGGCCAGGTGCTGCAACGGGCCCTGCTGGGCTTTCTGCGCCCTCCAAGCAAGGCCGCCCTGTCGAGCCGCACACCCGCGATGCTGATGAACCTGGAGGCGGGCCAGCGCTACGACGTGCTCATCCGCGTCCGCACCCAGGGACCGATGATCCTGCCCATCACCCTCAGCGAGATGCCCTATGCACTGCACAGGGCCCTGCGCGAGCAGATGCTGCAGGGCCTGCTCAACGGGCTGGCGTTCTGCCTGCTGGTCTACAGCCTGATCCAGTGGGTCAGCCAGCGCGAGCGGCTGTTCGCCTACTACGCGCTGGTCGTCGCCGGCAGCGCGGGTTTCTCGCTCCAGTTCTTCGGCATCGGCGCGCAGTTCCTCTGGCCTGGCAATGTCTGGATGGCGGCCCACGGCGGTATCGTGGCGGGGCTGGTGGCTCTGGCGGGGTCCTTCCTGTTCCTGGGCTACATGCTGGCGGGCCCCACCCTGGCGGGCCGCTACCAGCGCACCATGTATGCGGGCGCAGCCGTCACTGCGATCGTATGCGTGGCCTTCATCCTCGACCTGCTATCGCCCCGCGGCGCCACGGCCTTCATGAGCCTCGCGGGCCCGCTGCCTTCGGTCCTCAGCATCCCCGCAGCCCTGCGGCGCGTGCGCGCGAAGGACCCGGTGGGCACCACCCTTTTGTTCGCATGGCTGGCCTATGGCATCGCGGCGGCCGTGATGGTGGGGCTGGTGCAGGGCTGGCTGCCGGCCAACTTCTGGACACTGCACTCGTTCCAGACCGGCGCGACCATCGACATGCTGCTGTTCATGCGCGTGCTGGGTCTGCGCAGCCGGGCTCAGCAGCTCGCGGCGCTCGACGCGCACCGTGAGCGCGACACGCTGCACTCCCTCGCGCACACCGACCCGCTCACGGGCCTGCTCAACCGGCGAGGCCTGCACGCGGCCCTGACGGGCAGCCTGCTGCGGTGCACCCCCCAGCACCTGGTGGCGGTTTACATGCTTGACCTCGACGGCTTCAAGCCCGTCAACGACCGGTATGGCCACGATGTGGGTGACGAACTGTTGATCGCTGTCACCCGGCGCCTGCAGGGCCATGTGCGCGAATCGGACGTGGTAGCCCGGCTCGGCGGTGACGAGTTCGTGGTCATGACCTCCGACCTGGGCCGGCCCGAGCAGGCCCACGACCTGGGCATGAAGCTGCTCGACGCATTCCGCACGCCCTTCGCGCTGGGCGAGCTGCAGGTCCGCGTGGGCCTGACCATCGGCTACGCCATCGCACCCCACGACGGCAGCGATGCGGTGGAACTGCTCAAACTCGCCGATGCCGCCATGTACAGCGGCAAGCAGGCCGGCAAGTTCTGCCTGCGGCGCAACACGGGCGACCTTGCGCTGTCGTCCGCCTGAGAACCTGTTCAACGGCCCCACCACGGCGCCCGCGGCAGCGCCACCCGCGCAAACACGCGAGACAAATCCGCAACATTCGGATACACAGGAGCCTCCACATTCATTGGAGGACCCTGTTCATGGCCCATCGCAAGAGCCCTGCCCGCATCGCCAAGGACGCCCGTGTGGCGCGCATGCATGGCCTGGCCGCCAGCAACGCTGCCGGCCCCGCCGCGCCCTGGAGCGCCTTGGCCGAACTCGAAGCCCGGCTGGTCGGCCGCGTCGTGCTGCCCACGGACCCCGAGTACGACCAAGACCGGCAGGAGTCGAATCCGGCCTTCCAGGCCTACCCCCAGGTCATCGTTTACTGCGCCTGCGAGAGCGACGTGCTCGAATGCCTGGCGGTGGCGCGCCAGTACAAACTCTGGGTCGCCGTGCGCTGCGGCGGCCACAGCACCGCGGGCTTCTCGGTCAACGACGGTATGGTGGTCGACCTGAGCGAAATGCAGGGCGTGGTGCTGGACCCGCTCACGGCGCGCGTCCATGTGCTGCCAGGCACCGACTTCGACCACTTCAACGGTGCGATGAACCACACCGGCTGGCATGTGCCCACGGGCGCCTGCGGTAGCGTCTGCGTGGGCGGCTTCGTGCAGGGTGGCGGATACGGCTATACCTCGCGCCGGTACGGCATCCAGAGCGACCTCGTGGAGTCGTTCCGCGTCGCGCTGGCCAATGGCTCCATCGTCACCGCCAGCGCGAGCGAGAATCCCCGGCTGTACTGGGCCATGCGCGGCGGCACGGGCGGCAACTTCGGGGTGCTGCTGCAGGTCACCTACCGCATGGTGCCGCTGGACCAGGTCTGGGCCTGGTCCATCAGCTGGGACGCCGCGCACGCGGCCGAAGTGCTCGAGCTGATGCAGGCGCGCTACATGAAGACCGGCGCGCCCGACGCGCTCGGCTACATGATGAACCTGGGCTACCACAACGGCAGCCCCTGCTACATGGTGCAAGGCATGTTCTGCGGCACCCGCGACGATGGGCTCAAGGCCATCGCGCCGCTGCTCGCCGTCCCGAGCGCTCAACTGCTGGTGGACCGCACGGGCACCTATCCCGACATGAACGTCTGGCTCGAGGACCACCCCTACTCGCTGCCCGAAAACCTGCCCGACGGCATCTGCGAAACCAAGGCCTGCGGCTATTTCAACCGCCCGCTCTCGCGCGCGGACTGGCAGCGGCTAATCGACTACTTCGCCACCTCGCCCAACAGCTGGTCGCTGGCCTACCTGGAGCCCTACGGCGGCGCCATCAACCGCTACCCGGTGAAGGACAGCGCCTTCATCCACCGCGATGCCGACGCGGACCTCGTGGTCGACGTGTTCTGGCGTACGCCCGAGGAACGCGCGCAGACCGAGGCCTGGCTCGACGGCTTCATGCGGCTGGCCCAGCCCTTCCTCAACGGCCACGTGTACCAGAACTACCCGGACCGCCGCCTCCAGGACTTCGCCCAGGCGTACTGGGGCGACGCCTACTCCGAGCTGCAGGCGGTGAAGGCGATGTACGACCCCACGAACTTCTTCCACTTCGAGCAGAGCATCCGCCTGCCCTGAGCCGTCCAGACCGGCGGATCAGGCCGGCCCAGCGTAGTGCAGGCGGCCCTTGCCCGTACGCTTGGCCGTGTACATGGCCTGGTCCGCCCGGCCCATGAGCACCTCGATGTCGCCCTCCAGCGGGGGGTGCATCGCCACGCCGATGCTGGCGCCGACCTGCAGGGAGCGCCCGTCGATCACGATGGGCTGGCACAGCGCCTCGATGATGCGCTGGCCCACCGAGCGCGGCATCTCGTAGGTCACGTCGGCGTCGAGCATCACCAGGAACTCGTCGCCCCCCAGCCGCGCCACGGTGTCGTGCTCGCGCACGGCATGCACCAGGCGCTGGGCGACGACGCGCAGCACCTCGTCACCCGCGCGGTGCCCCTCGTCGTCGTTGACGCGCTTGAAGCCGTCGAGGTCGATGAACAGCAGCGCCACCATGCCCGCGTGCCGGCGCACACGCGCCAGCGCGGATTCCAGCCGGTCATGGAACGCCGAGCGGTTGAACAGCCCCGTGAGCGGGTCGTGCTGGGCCAGGTAGTGCTGCTGGCGCGCGATCTGGATCTTGGCGGACACGTCCTGCACGAGCGCCATGATCGACGTCACGCGGCCCTGGGCATCGGTCAGCGCCGAATTGAACCACTCGCAGTGCACCTCCGTGCCGTCGCGCAGCCGGAAGCAGGTCTCGGCGCGATTCTGCGCCTCCTGCCCCGTCTGCAGGCGGTGCAGCGCCTCGCCCAGGTTCGGGTCGGTCGCCTGCCCGCCCAGCAGTTGCATGAGCGGGCGCCCGATCAGCGGCTCCTCCACCCGCCACCGCATGAGCTGGATGGCCCGGCGCGAACAGTGCAGCAGGCACAGCCGGTCGTCGAGCTCGAGCACCGCCAGCGGGCTGTTGTCCATGTGGGACGACAGGCGCTGGTTGGCCGCCCGCAGCGCCGCCATGGTGACCTGCAGTTCGTGCACGCCCAGAGCCATGGTGATGAAACCGTTGATACTGCCCTGGGCATCATGCGTGGGCGTCAGGCAGATCGTGCGCCACGACTGGAAGCCCTCGGGATTGGTCACCAGGCGCTCGTACTGAACCCGCTGCCCCCCCAGCACCCGCTCCACGAAGGGCATGAAACGCGCGCAATCCGCCACGCCGTACAGGTCCTCCAGCGACTTGCCCACGAGCTGGTCGGCGCGCACGCCGAACCAGCGCGCGTACTCGTCGTTGGCATAGATCAACTGGAGCTGCCGGTTGAAAACGGCCTGCGTGGCGCCTCCGTCGCGCGTGAGCATGGCAAGCAGCTCGGCGGCATCGGCGCGGGCACGCGCGCCACCCCTCGCGGCGAGGGCCGGAACGGCCGGCGTTAGCTCATGTGACTCCATGCAGTGAAAACCCTCTCGCACCGGGCGGGCCAAAGCCCTCGGATGCGCGCATGCTGCAGCGGGGCCAGCCTGAATTGGTCGGCGCAGCTTAGCACCTTTCCCCGGCGCCGCGCACCGGTTTTGCCCCAGCAAAAACCCCTTTCCGGGGGCCTCAGTCGCCGCTCCAGCCCACCAGCCCCGTCCAGGCGGTGAGCAGCACCACCACCCCGAAGGCGATGCGGTAGTAGGCGAACGGCACGAAGCTGTGGGTGCCGATGTAGCGCAGCAGCCAGCGCACGCACAGCCAGGCGCTGATGAAGGAGAACACCAGGCCCACGGCGAACAGCGGCAGGTCGGCGGCGGACAGCAGCGCACGCTCCTTGTAGAGGCTGTACACGCCCGCGCCGATCAGCGTGGGAATGGCGAGGAAGAACGAGAAATCGGTGGCCGCCTGCCGCGACAGCCCCATGAGCATGCCGCCAATGATGGTGGCGCCGCTGCGGCTGGTGCCCGGCACCATGGCCAGGCACTGCACCAGGCCGACCTTGAGCGCGTCGAGCGGGCCCATTTCGTCCACCGACCGGATGCGTACCGCCGCCTGCTGGCGCCGCTCGGCCCACAGGATGATGAAGCCGCCGATGATGAACGTGCTGGCCACCACCACGGGCGTGAACAGGTGCGCCTTGATGGCCTTGCCCAGCAGCAGCCCCAGCACCACGGCGGGCAGGAAGCCGATGAGCACGTTCAGGGCGAAGCGCTGGGCCTGGCGCTCGGTGGGCAGCGCCACGAGGGTCGCGCGGATGCGCTGCCAGTAGACCAGGATGACCGCGAAGATGGCGCCGGTCTGAATGGCGATGTCGAACACCTTGGCCTTGGCATCGTCGAAGCCGAGCAGCGATCCCGCCAGGATCAGGTGGCCGGTGGAGGAGATGGGGAGAAATTCGGTCAGTCCTTCGACCACGCCCATGATGGCGGCCTTGACCAGCAAAACGATGTCCACGCGCGTCCTTGGCTTGGGATGTTCTTCACGAATCGAGCGGTAAGCGTGCCCTGCGGATCGGGATGGGCTGCGAGGCGAAAAGCGCAGCAATAGCCATAGCTATTGCGAGCATTTTCAACGCCGCAGCCCGCCCGAGGCCGCAGATGTACGCGACGCGACGGTTCGCGAAGAGCATCCCGGGTTGGCAAAGCCGGAATTATCCGCGCGCGCGGCGGTAACCCATTGCAACGCCGGGCCCCGTTCACGCCGCCATGGCGGCATTTCGCGCCGCGGGGGCGCCGTTCGTCGCAATGCGCTCGCCCGCCGGAGAGCAGCCGGGCACAGTGCGGCCATTCCCGCACCGGAGCCCGCCATGTCCACGCTGAATCTAACCCCCGCCATCGCCATCCACGCCAGCGCCGCGCTGGCCGCCACCGTGATCGGCCCGGTGGCGCTGTGGGCACGCCGCGCCCGGGCGCAACGGCCGCGCCTGCACCGAGCCGCAGGCTACGCCTGGGTTACGCTGATGGTGGCGGCGGCCGTGTCGGCCCTGTTCATCCAAGGCACCCAGGGCCCGCGCTGGGGCGGCTTCGGTCCCATCCACCTGCTGATCCCGGTCACGCTGGGCATGCTGGTACTGGCCTTCCGCCACCTGCTGCGCGGCAACATCGCGGGCCACCGCCAGACGATGCAGCGCTTGTACCTGGGTGCCTGCGTGGTCGCGGGCTTCTTCACGCTGCTGCCCAGCCGCCTGCTGGGCCAGTGGCTGGGCACCCAGCTTGGCTGGCTCTGACGTTTCCCCCCTCTCCCGTTCCCCGTTCGCCACTCCAAGGAGCCATTCCATGACCCACCAACCTACCCATGAAGTCCCCATCGACCGCCTGGCGCGCAAGCGCGCGGGCGCCAAGCTCGGCTGGTACATCCATGCCTGCGTGTACCTGGTCGTCAACGTGGCCCTCACGGCGCTGTCGCTCCACCAGGGGCGGCACTGGGCCGCATTCCCGGCCCTCGGCTGGGGCCTGGGGCTCGCGGTGCACGGCTTCCTCGTTTTCGTGCTGGGCACGGGCAGCGAGCTGCGCGAGCGCATGGTGCAGCGCGAGCGCGATCGCCTGAACGCCCGCCGTCCCTAGAATGCGCCCATGATCTCCGACGACGACATCGAACGACTGGCACGCAAGCGCGCTGGGGCCAAGCTCGGCTGGTACATGCATGCGCTGGTGTATGTGGTCGTCAACCTGGTGGTGTTCGCCTTTTCGCGCTACGGCTGGGGCCAGCGGCCCTGGTCGGTGTTTCCGCTGCTGGGCTGGGGGCTGGGGCTGGCGCTGCACGGCGTCTCGGTCTTCGTGCTGGGCACGGGCAGCGGCCTGCGCGAGCGCATGGTGCAGCGCGAACGCGAGCGGCTGCAGCGCGAGCGCCAAGGGCGCTGAACTGCGCCATGCGCATCGACTGGATCGACACGCTGCGGCACCTGCTGCAGACCCTGGCCTTCTGCCTGGCCATCTCGGCCATCCTGTACGCCTTCCGGCCCGAGCAGCCCTATGGCGTGCCGCTCGCCTACTCGCTGTGCATCGGCGTGCTGACCTGGGCATTCATCGACATCGGACGCCACCTGCTCTCGTCGAGTGCGGAAACCGGCTGGCCAGCGGGCTGGCACGGCATCGCGTTGCCGGCCGGGGGCATCGCGCTGGGATTCGCGCTGGGCACGCTGCTGGCCGACTGGTGGACAGGCCACTCCACCTGGAGCGCGGGAGGGGCGCAGCTGCGCGTCTCCATCGGCGTCACGCTGCTCGCGGGCACGGCGGGCACCTACTACTTCTACACCCGGGGCAAGAGCGCATGGCTGGAGGCCCGCATGGCCGAGGCGCACAGCCAGGCCACCGAGGCGCGCCTGCGGCTGCTGGAAACGCAGCTCGAGCCGCACATGCTCTTCAACACCCTGGCCAACCTGCGCGTGCTCGTCGCCACCGACCCGGTGCGCGCGCAGCACATGCTGGACCGCCTCATCGCCTACCTGCGCGCCACGCTGGCCGCGTCGCGCAGCATCGAGCACCCGCTGGCCGACGAGTTCGCGCGGCTGGCCGACTACCTGGAGCTGATGGCCGTGCGCATGGGGCCGCGGCTGGCCTACACACTCACGCTGCCCGAGGCGCTGCGCAACGCCCAGGTGCCGCCGCTGCTGCTGCAGCCGCTGGTGGAAAACGCCATCCGCCACGGGCTTGAGCCCCAGGTGGAGGGCGGGCGCATCACCGTGCTGGCCGAGGCCCAAGGCGCGCAGCTGTGCCTTCGCGTGCACGACAGCGGTGCCGGCCTGGGCCACGGCGCTACGGACGATACAGGCGGCACGCATTTCGGCCTGCAGCAGGTGCGCGAGCGCCTCGCCACGCTCTACGGCCCCGCCGCCCAGCTGGCACTGAGCGCAGACCCTGCGGGCGGCACCCGCGCCTCCATCACCCTGCCCCTGAAGCACCATGACCCTGCCATCTCCCCAGGCCCTGATCGCCGAGGATGAACCCCTGCTGGCCGACGCGCTGCGCCAGGAGCTGGCCCGCGCCTGGCCCTCGCTGCGCATTGCGGCCAGCGTGGGCGACGGCCTCTCGGCCGTGCGCGAGGCCCTGGCCCTGCAGCCCGAGGTGCTGTTCTTCGACATCCGCATGCCGGGCCAGAGCGGTCTCGAAGCCGCAGCCGCGCTGGCCGATGCCTGGCCCGAGGGCGGCAAGCCCTTTCCCGCGCTGGTCTTCGTCACGGCCTATGACGAATACGCCGTGCAGGCCTTCGAGGCCCAGGCCGTGGACTACCTGCTCAAGCCCGTGCAGGCCGAGCGCCTGCAAAAAACCGTGCAAAAACTGCAGAAGGTTCTTGCCGCACAAGAACCTGTAGCGCTTCATTCAGGGGCAATCCCCGAGGCCACGCTAGCCCAGTTGCGCGCGCTGCTGCAGGCCCCCCCGGGCCCGGGCGTCGCCCCCGAGGCTGCGCGGCTCGATGTGATCCAGGCCGCCGTGGGCAGCCAGATCCATCTCGTGCCCGTGGCCGAGGTGCTGTACCTCGAGGCGGCCGACAAATACGTGCGCGTGCTCACAGCCGAGCGCGAGTACCTGGTTCGCACGCCGCTCAAGGAGCTGTCCGCGCAGCTCGACCCGGCCCAGTTCTGGCAGGTGCACCGCGGCACGCTGGTGCGCGCCACGGCCATCGCTGCGGCCCTGCGCGACGAGGCGGGCCGCCTGCAGTTGCAGCTGCGCCAGCGGCCCGAGCGCCTGGCCGTGAGCCGGCTCTACGCGCACCGCTTCAAGGGCATGTGAGCCGCGCGCACTGCGGCCGCAACTCACTTTTCAATAGCTAAAGGTTTTTGCGCAGCAAGAACCTGCGGCCTGAAACCCTTAGAAATCCCCCGCCGCACCCGTTGCACGCGCGCGCCTGCGCCGGGCGCCACGCCAGCCCAGGCCTGCGGCCAGCGCCGCGAGCAGGCCCAAGCCCCCGGCGCCCAGCGTGGGCACCGCGTGCGTCGAAGACGGCAGGGCCATGGGCGAGAACGGATCGACGATCGCCCCGGGCGTGCTGCTGTCGTTGTCGCCCACATCGTCGTCGGCCACCTCCCAGCTGACCGTGCGCCCGTCAGCGGACAGCGTGGCGCCATTGGAGAACCAGCGGGCCGCCTCGCCGGGCCGCGGCGGCCCCCACTTGAGCAGTTGCAGGCCGTGCAGCGGCGCGGGATAGGTCACGCTCACGCGCAGCCGGGCCCCGGCGCAGGCCGCCACGGCAAAGCGCATCACGCCAAAGGGCAAGCGCGCGCCATCGGGCAGGGGCAGGCCTGCAGCCTGGGCCTCGTCAAAACGCAGTTGCGTTAAGCTGCAGCCCGGCACCTCGCCCGTGATGACCACGGCGGCCTGCCCGGCCGCGCCCGGCAATGCCACGGCGGGATCGCCCAGGTGGGGCGTGCTTTGCACGGCCGCGCTCCAGGGGCCGGCGCCCGCGGCATTCACGGCCCGCAGGCGCAGCGCATAGGCCTGGCTGTTGTCCAGGCCATTGACGGT
>JASLFM010000121.1 GCA_030150585.1 Acidovorax sp. | reverse complement strand
GCCCGGTGCGCGAGCGCGAGGTACTGGCGGCTCACGCTGCGCTCGGCAATCAGGCGCACCAGCGCGTCCATCGTGGCGCGCTCGCGGGCCACGACCATGAGGCCGCTGGTGTCCTTGTCGAGCCGGTGCACGATGCCGGCGCGCGGCAGCAGCAGGGCGCGCGCGTCGCGCGCCATCAGGCCGTTGAGCAGCGTGCCGCTCCAGTTGCCTGGCGCGGGGTGCACCACCAGCCCTGCGGGCTTGTTCACCACGAGCAGGTGCTCGTCCTCGTACACCACGGGCACCGGCACGGGCTCGGGCTTGAAGGCCTGGCTTTGCTGCGTGGGCCGGATCTCGACGACCAGGCCATCGCCGGCCTTGACCTTGTGCGCCGGCTTGAGGGCTGGGACGCCATTGAGCCGGACGAACCCTTGCGCGAGCAGCTGCTGCAGGTAGCTGCGGGATAGCTCGGGCACCAGCTCGGCCAGCGCCTTGTCCAGGCGCGCTCCGTGCTGGCCTGCACCGATCGCGATCTCGCGGACCTCCGCCTCGGCGGCCTCAAGACCGTGGTCGGCGCCGTCCTCGGCCTCCTCCCAAGACGGGGAAGACACGCCGCGTCAGCGCGAAGGCAGGTAGCGCGCCGGGTCGACGGGCTTGCCCTGGCGGCGGATCTCGAAGTGCAGCTTGACGCGGTCCGCATCGGTGCTGCCCATTTCGGCGATCTTCTGGCCCTTGCGCACGGCCTGGTCTTCCTTGACCAGCAGTGTCTGGTTGTGGGCGTAAGCCGTGAGGAAGGTGTTGTTGTGCTTGAGGATGATCAGGTTGCCGTAGCCGCGCAGGCCCGCGCCGGCATAGACCACGCGGCCATCGGCCGCTGCCAGCACGGGATCGCCGGCCTTGCCGCTGATGTCGAAGCCCTTGTTGCGGGCCTCGTCGAAGCCCGCCAGCAGGCTGCCGGACGCGGGCCAGATGAAGCCCATGCCGTCATCGTCCCCACCCGCCGCGGGCGTGGGTGCCGGAGCGGGTACGGGCGCAGCCGCAGGGGCCGAAGCCGCAGCCACGGGCGCCGAGGCAGGCGCCTTGGACGCCGCAGCCATGGGTGCCACCGCGGAGGACGTGACCGGCCGCGTGACCACGCCCGACTCGTTCGTGGCGACTGGCGCAGCGGCCACGGCGGCCGAGGGCGACACCACGCGCAGCACCTGTCCCACCTCGATGAGGTTAGGGTTGTCGAGGTTGTTCCAGCGGGCAATGTCCTTCCACGACTGCCCCGTTTCCAGGCCAATGCGAATCAGGGTATCCCCAGGCTTGACGGTGTAGTAGCCCGGCTTGCCAGCATTCTCGGCCCCAGGCAGGGGCTTGGCGGGAGCCGCGACCACGGTCCCCGGCGTCGCAGGGGCCGATGCCGTCGATGTGCCCCGATCCTCCACGGGAGCCCGGTTGACCGACGTTCCGCAACCGGCCAGGACCAACCCGGCCAGCACCACAGAACCCCAGGCCGCGAGACTGCGCGTTACGAACATATTTGCAATTCCCTTTCAGGCAATCCCCGATTTTAGAGGGACAAAGTTGACGGCCTCGAGCACGCTTTCCTGGAAGCCCTGGGCCATTCTGTCGATAACGAGCAACACCTGCTGTCCGCTGACACCCGCCATGGGCGCAACGAGCCGTCCACCCACGGCCAGCTGGTCGCACCAGGCGCCGGGCACCGCGTCGCCCCCGGCGGCGGCGATGATTCCAGCGTAGGGCGCGCCCTGGGCGTAGCCCTCCATGCCATCACCAAAAATCAGGTGGACGTTCGCCAGGCGCAGCGGCCGCAAATTGACCCGCGCGCGCTCGTGGAGCCCGCGCAGGCGCTCGATGGTGTAGACCTCGCGCGCGATGCGGCCGAGCACCGCGGCCTGGTAGCCGCAGCCCGTGCCGATCTCGAGCACCCGCCCGAGTCCCGCGCGGGCACCCGGTGCACCGAGGAGCAACTCCACCATGCGCGCGACCACGCTGGGCTTGGAAATGGTCTGGCCCAGGCCGATCGGCAGGCTCGTGTCTTCATAGGCCTGGTTGACGAGCGCGCTGTCCACGAAGCGGTGGCGCTCCACGGCCTCCATGGCCTGCAGCACGGCAGGCGCCGTGATGCCCGAAGCCGCAAGGCGCTGCACCATGCGCACACGCACGGCGGCCGAGTCAAGCCCGACACCTTGGGGCGCGGGGGCGCTGGTACGCGCCGTGGCAGGAAGGCCGGCCTGGCGCGGCGCCGCTGCAGGCGCATTCAGCGGAATCCGTGCAGGGAAAGCGGGGCGGCGCTGCTGCATCACGCGCTCGCGGCGGGGGCGCCGGCAGCGAGCCGCGCCGCCGTCTGCGCCCAGTAGGCCAGGTGGTCGTGGTCGGTGAGGTCGACCTTGAGCGGCGTCATCGCCACGTGGCCTTGCGCCGTGGCGTGGAAATCGGTGCCCTCGGCCGCGTCCTTGGCGGGACCCGCGCCGCCAATCCAGTACATGGTCTCGCCGCGCGGACTCTGCTGCGTGATGACGCGCTCAGCCGCATGCCGGCGCCCCAGGCGGCAGAGCTTGATGGGGCGCAGGGCCTCGTAGGGCATGTTCGGGATGTTCACGTTGAGCAGCCACGGGGCCTCTCCCACGAGCCGTTGTGCCTGCATCTGCTGCACGATATCGCGCGCCGTGCGAGCCGCCGCCTCGATCTCGCCCCAACCCTTGTCCACCTGCGAGAACGCGATCGAGGGAATGCCGAACAGGTAGCCCTCCATGGCCGCGCCCACGGTGCCCGAATAGATGGTGTCGTCGCCCATGTTGGCGCCGTTGTTGATGCCCGAGACGACCAGGTCCGGCCGATAGCCCAGCAGCCCCGTGAGCGCGATGTGCACGCAGTCGGCCGGCGTGCCGTTCACGTAGCGGAAACCGTTGGCCGCGCGGTGCACGTAGAGCGGGGAATGCAGCGTGAGCGCGTTCGATTTCGCGCTGTTGTTGTGCTCCGGCGCGACCACCTCCACGTCGGCGATGGAATGGAGCGCGTCGTACAGCGCCACGATGCCGGGCGCCTGGTAGCCGTCATCGTTGGAAATGAGGATTTTCATGGTCGGAAAACGGATTCAGCGGATTGTAGGTGGGCCGCCCGCCCCATCGCACAACGTCGCACGAGGGACAACGCGGCCCCAAAATTGACCTCTATCATGCGAACCCCATTTCCCGAGGAGACCCGTCCATGCACGCTTGGCTTTGCACCAACCCCACCGGCGTCGAGGCCCTGGCCTGGACCGAGCTGCCCACCCCCGCCCCCCAGGCTGGCGAAGTGCTCATCGAGATCAAGGCCGCGAGCCTGAACTTCCCCGACCTGCTCATCGTCCAGAACAAGTACCAGATCAAGCCGCCCCTGCCCTTCGTGCCGGGCTCGGAGTACGCAGGCGTGGTGCGGGCCGTGGGCGAGGGCGTGAAGCACCTGCAGCCAGGCCAGCCCGTGGCCTGCCTTTCGGGCACGGGTGGCTTCGGCACCCACACCATCGCGCCTGCGGCGCTGTGCATGCCGCTGCCGCCGGGATTCCCCTTCGTGGACGCAGCCGCCTTCATCATGACCTACGCCACCTCGCACCACGCGCTGGTGGACCGCGCGCAGCTCAAGGCCGGCGAGACCGTGCTGGTGCTGGGCGCTGCAGGCGGCGTGGGCACGGCAGCCATCCAGATCGCCAAGGCCGTGGGCGCGCGCGTGATCGCCGCAGCCTCGACCGACGAGAAATGCGCGCTGTGCCGAGCAATCGGCGCCGACGAAACCATCAACTACAGCCAGCAAGACCTGCGAGAGGCCATCAAGGCCGCCACGGGTGGCAAGGGCCCGGACGTAATTTACGACCCCGTGGGCGGCGACTTCGCCGAACCCGCGTTCCGCTCCATCGCCTGGCGCGGGCGCTACCTGGTGGTGGGCTTCGCGTCGAACCCCGCCATCCCTGCGCTACCGCTGAACCTGCCGCTGCTCAAGGGCGCTTCCATCGTGGGCGTATTCTGGGGGGCGTTCGCCAAAAATGAACCCGCCGCCAACGCCGCCATGATGGCCGAGCTGGCGCGCTGGTACGCCGAGGGCAAGATCAAACCCGTGATCGACCGCACCATGCCCATGGCCGAGCTGCCCGCTGCCTACGCGCACATGGGATCGCGCGGTGTCAAGGGCAAACTCGTGCTCGTGAACGAATAAGCCACGCTGCACGGGCGCGCGGGGCCGAAGGGGAGCCTGGCATCTGGTCAACGCCGGGCCGCTCTGTCACACTCGCGCAACCCGTTTTTTGGGCTTGGCATCCGCAGATGGCAGACCGATCACCTTCCGATATCGCGCGCGAGACCCTCAAGCAGCTGGCCCTGCGCAAGCTCGCCCCCACCCCCGACAACTACCAGGCGCTCTACGAGGAGATTTCGGGCACCCCCTCGGCACCCGCCTTTCCCGAAAATCCGCTAAGGGCGATCCAGCGTGTGCTTCCGGGACAAACCCCGGCACAAAAGCGCCTGCTGGGCCAATTCGAGGCCGCGATCACCCACAAGGACTGGCCTGCCCTGCAGGGCGTGATGGTGGGCTACGCCAACCTGGGGCTGAACCCGG
>JASLFM010000097.1 GCA_030150585.1 Acidovorax sp. | reverse complement strand
TTATTCTTCGACCATTTCGGCCCCGTGACCGTGCACCCGCAGGACGAGCACGACGTGCGCCCGCACCCCCATATTGGGCTGGCGACGGTGAGCTATCTGTTCGAGGGGGCCATCCTTCACCGCGACAGCCTGGGCTCGCTGCAGCAGATCGAGCCCGGTGCCATTAACTGGATGACGGCGGGGCGCGGCATTGTGCACTCCGAGCGCCGCCCCGAGGCGCTCGCTGGGCGCGACTACGTGAACCACGGCCTGCAGCTGTGGGCTGCGTTACCGCGCGAGCACGAGGAAACGGAACCTGCCTTCGTGCACACGCCCGCCGAGGCGATTCCCGAGGTGCGCGTGGACGGTGCCACCGTGCGCGTGCTGATCGGAGAGGCCTTCGGCCAGCGATCGCCCGTGGCCACGCTCAGCTCCACGCTGTACCTCGACGTGCAATTGCCCGCAGGCGCGGCATTTGATCTGCCCGCGCTGGCACCCGAAATGGCGGTTTACGGTGTGGACACGGACCTGCGTCTCGGCGAGGAGGACTTGCCCTCCCGCACCATGGGCGTGCTGCCCGCGGGGCAGGGCGTGCGCGTGCAGGCGGCGGACGTCCCGGCGCGCTTCGTGGTGATCGGCGGCGAACCGCTCGACGGGCCACGCTACATGTGGTGGAACTTCGTCTCCAGCCGCAAGGAGCGCATCCTGCAGGCCGCGCAGGACTGGGAAAACCAGGCCATGGGCCAGGTGCCGGGCGAGACGGAGTTCATCCCGCTGCCCGAGCGGCGCTTCAAGCCATAGTGAGGAAAAAGAGCTGCTGGCGCTCATCCATCGGGCGCTGGCAGCTCATTTTTTGGTAGCGCTGAGATCACTTTCAAGCACCTCGCGCCCGTCGAAAACGAAGCAGCCGCCGTGGTAGTGCGCGCCGTCGGTTTCTTCGAAGTACTTGAGAATGCCGCCCTCGAGCTGGTAGACGTGATCGAGGCCCTGCTCGCGCATGAGGATGGCGGCCTTCTCGCAGCGGATGCCGCCCGTGCAGTAGCTCACCACAGTCTTGCCCTCGAGCTCGGCCTTGTGTGCGGCCAGGGCGGGCGGGAATTCGGTGAACTTGGCGATACGCCAGTCGATCGCGCCGTCGAAGGCGCCTGCATCCACCTCGAAGGCATTGCGTGTATCGAGCGTCACCACGGGGCGGCCCTCGTCATCATGGCCCTGGTCCAGCCAGCGGTGCAATGTGGCGGGGCTTACCGAGGGAGCCCTGCCGTTGGCAGGCCGGATGGCCGGATGGTCCATGCGGATGATCTCGCGCTTGACCTTGACCAGCATCTTGCGGAACGGCACCGTGTCCGACCAGCTTTCCTTCGGTGCCAGCGCGGAGAAGCGCTCGTCGGCGCGCAACTGGTCCACGAAGCCGCGCACCGCTCCGGCCGGCCCGGCCAGGAACATGTTGATGCCTTCCTCGGCAAGCAGGATGGTGCCCTTGAGCTCGGCGGCCAGCGCGCGCTCGTGCAGCAGATCGCGCAGCTGCGGCGCGTCGGGCAGCGGCACGAACTGGTAGCAGGAAATGTTCAGGATGTCGTTCACGGTGCGCCCCCCAGGCGGGCCATGCTCAGCTCAGCAGCGTGGACTGGATCTTGTTGGCCAGCTGCGCCACGGCCAGAGCGGCGGGGCAGCCCGGCGTGTTGAGCAGCAGCAACTGGCGGCGCATCACGGCCTCGCGCACGGCCGTGTCGGCGGGAATGTCGCCCATGTGCAGCAGGCGCACGGGGCGGCCCGATTCGGTCGTGACGAAGCGGTCCAGCACCTGCTGCAGCTGGCTCGTGATCGCGCGGCCGTCGCCGGGGCGTGCGGCCTGGTTGACCACCATGCGCACGTGCTGGCGCTTTTGCTGCGTGGCCAGCACCTTGATGGCGGCGTAGGCGTCGGTCAGCGAAGTGGGTTCGGGCGTGGCCACGATCAGCACCTCGGCCGCGAGCGACACCGAGAACAGCACCACGTCGGAAATGCCCGCGCCCGTGTCGAGGAGCACCACGTCGTAGCGCGGTGCCAGCGTCTGCAGCACGTTGATGAACTCGTTGCGCACCTCGGGTGTGAGGCGCGAGTACTCGACCATGCCAGAGCCGGCCAGCAGCACGGAGAACCCCCCGGGCGCCTGGATCACGGCGTCCTCCAGCGAGGAGCGGCCCGTGAACACATCGTGCAGCGTGATCTTGGGGTGCAGGTTCAGCACCACGTCGAGGTTGGCCAGGCCCAGGTCGGCGTCGAGCACCAGCACCTTGAGTCCGTGGCGCGTGAGGGCGGCGGCCAGGTTGGCCGAAACGAAGGTCTTGCCCACGCCGCCCTTGCCGCTGGTGATGGCAATGATGCGTGCGCCACCGGCCGGCGCCCGCGAATTGGGCGCGACCGCTGGTGCGATGGGCGTGGATTGGGGGGACGGCGCGTCGCTCATCTCGAATAGCTTTCAGTAGACGCTGCCTGTTGGGTCCAGCGGCGGGAGGTCGCCCCAGCTGGAGGGCGAGTAGAGGGGGCCGAACAACAGGCTCTTTTCTTCGGCACTCACGGTACTGTCGGGTTG
>JASLFM010000061.1 GCA_030150585.1 Acidovorax sp. | reverse complement strand
GCGCCAGGAGCGCACGGACGAAGGCCAGAAGATCACCATCCGCCCCCTGGCCGGCACGCGCCCGCGCGGCGCCACGCCCGAGAAGGACAAGGCCACCGAGGTCGAGCTGGTCAACGACCCCAAGGAGCGCGCCGAGCACGTGATGCTGATCGACCTCGCGCGCAACGACATCGGCCGCATCGCCAAGGTGGGCACGGTGAAGGTGACCGAGGCCTTCGCCGTGGAGCGCTACAGCCACGTGATGCACATCGTGAGCAACGTGGAGGGCATCCTCAACGACGGCATGACCAGCATGGACGTGCTCAAGGCCACCTTCCCGGCCGGCACGCTCACGGGCGCGCCCAAGGTGCATGCCATGGAGCTCATCGACCAGCTCGAGCCCAGCAAGCGCGGTCTCTACGGCGGCGCCTGCGGTTACCTGAGCTACGCAGGCGACATGGATGTGGCCATCGCCATCCGCACGGGCATCGTCAAGGACGGCACGCTCTACGTGCAGGCGGCAGCCGGCGTGGTGGCCGATTCGGTGCCCGAACTGGAGTGGAGGGAAACGGAGCACAAGGCACGCGCGCTGCTGCGCGCGGCCGAACTTGTCGAGGAGGGGCTGGAGTGATGTCCCGCGCGATCGACAAAGTGAAACACTGCAGCACCATGGCCGAGGTGCGCGCCGGCGTGAACGCGCTGGACGACCTGCTGGTACCCCTGCTCGTGCAGCGCAGCGGCTATATGACCCAGGCCGCGCGCGTGAAAAACGACGAGCGCCTGGTGCGCGACGAGGCCCGCATCCAGGCCATCATCGACCGCATCCGCCCCATGGCGGCTGCGCAGGGCGGCAACCCCGACCTGCTCGAGCGCCTGTACCGCGCCATGATGGAGTGCTACATCGATTACGAACATGAGGAACTGGCGCGCCTGCGCGCCGCGGGCCTCCAACCCAAGGGAGAAATCGCATGAAGCTCCTCATGATCGACAACTACGACAGCTTCACCTACAACATCGTCCAGTACTTCGGCGAGCTGGGCGCGCAGGTGGAAGTGTTCCGCAACGACGAGATCACCGTGGAGGGCATCGCTGCGCGCGCGCCCGACCGCCTCGTGGTCTCGCCCGGCCCTTGCTCCCCGGCCGAGGCGGGCATCTCGGTGGCGGCGATCCGGCACTTCGCGGGCAAGCTGCCCATCCTCGGCGTGTGCCTGGGCCACCAGAGCATCGGCGCGGCCTTCGGCGGCACCATCGTGCGGGCCAAGGAGCTCATGCACGGCAAGACCAGCGTGATCACCACCACGCAAAAGGGCGTGTTCGCGGGGCTGCCCGCGCAATTCACGGTGAACCGCTACCACTCGCTGGCCATCGAGCGCGCCACCTGCCCGGAGGTGCTCGAAGTGACGGCCTGGACCGATGACGGCGAGATCATGGGAGTGCGCCACCGGGACCTGGCCATCGAGGGCGTGCAGTTCCACCCCGAGAGCATCCTGACCGAGCACGGCCATGCCATGCTGCGCAACTTCCTGGAGCAGCGGCCATGATCGACACGCACCAGCTGCTGCTGTTCATCGCCGCGGGTTGGCTGCTGAACCTCACGCCCGGCCCCGATGTGTTCTACATCGTCACGCACGCGCTGAAAGGCGGCGTGCGTGCAGGGATTGCCGCGGGCCTGGGCATCACGGCGGGCTGCTTCGTGCACATCGTCGCGGCGGCCGTGGGGGTGGGGGCGTTGCTGGCCACCTCGGCCACGGCGTTCACGGTGCTCAAGTGGCTGGGGGCCGCCTACCTCGTCTGGATGGGCGTGCGCATGCTGCGCTCGCGCGGAGAAAGCGGCCTGGCGGCCGTGGCACGCGATGCCGCGAAGGGCAAGGCCCCAGCAGTCCCGCTCAAGGAAATCTTCCTCGGCGGCTTCTGGACGAACGTGCTCAACCCCAAGGTGGCGCTGTTCTTCCTGGCTTTCGTGCCGCAGTTCATTGCACCGGGTACCGAGCACAAGGCGCTGGCCTTCGTGCTGCTGGGCACGCTGTTCAACCTGAACTCGATACCCATCAATGCGGGCTGGGCCCTGGCGGCGGCCTGGATGGCGCGGCGCGTGGGTGCCGTGCAGCGCGGCATGCATTGGCTTGACCGCGTGGCGGGCGCCATGTTCATCGGTTTCGGAATCAAGCTGGCCCTTGCGGACCGGCCCACTGCGTAGGAGGCTCCATGTCCATCACCCCCCAGGAAGCGCTGCAGCGCACGATCGAGCACCGCGAGATCTTCCACGACGAAATGCTGCACCTGATGCGCCTCATCATGAGCGGCGAACTGTCGCCCGTGATGGCTGCCGCCATCATCACCGGCCTGCGCGTGAAGAAGGAAACCATCGGCGAAATCACCGCCGCCGCGCAGGTGATGCGCGAGTTCTCCACCAAGGTGCACGTGGCCGACACGGCGCACATGGTCGATATCGTGGGCACCGGCGGCGACGGCGCCAACACCTTCAACATCTCCACCTGCTCGATGTTCGTGGCCGCTGCGGCCGGCGCCAAGGTCAGCAAGCACGGCGGGCGCGGCGTGTCGAGCAAGAGCGGCAGCGCCGACGTGATGGAGGCGCTGGGCGTGCACATCAACCTCAAGCCCGAGCAGATCGCGCAGTGCGTCGCCGAGGTGGGCATCGGCTTCATGTTCGCGCCCAACCACCACCCCGCCATGAAGAACGTGGCGCCCGTGCGCAAGGAGCTGGGCGTGCGCACCATCTTCAACATCCTGGGTCCGCTCACCAACCCGGCGGGCGCGCCCAACATCCTCATGGGCGTGTTCCACCCCGACCTCGTGGGCATCCAGGTGCGCGCGCTGCAGCGCCTGGGGGCCGAGCATGCCGTGGTGGTCTATGGCCGCGACGGCATGGACGAAGTCAGCCTGGGCGCGGCCACCATGGTGGGCGAGCTCAAGAACGGCGAGATCACCGAGTACGAAATCCACCCCGAGGACTTCGGCCTGCAGATGGTGAGCAACCGTGCCCTCAAGGTGGAAACGCCCGAGCAGTCGCGCGAGATGCTGCTGCAGGTGCTGCGCGGCGAGGCCGGGCCCGCGCGCGAGATCGTCTGCCTCAACGCGGGCGTGGCGCTGTACGCGGCCAACGTCGCGGGCAGCATGGCTGACGGTATCGCGCGCGCGCGCGCCGCTATCGACAGCGGCGCAGCACAGGCCAAGCTGGCGCAATTGGTCACGCGCACGCATGCGCTGGGAGCCGCCCAATGAGCGACATCCTGAACAAGATCGTTGTCGTCAAGCACGAGGAAATCGCCGCTGCGCAAAAGAAGGTGCCGCTGGCCGCCATGCGCGCCGACGCCGAAAGCCGCGTGCTCACACGCGACTTCGAGGGCGCGCTGCGTGCCAAGATCGCCAAGGGCCAGGCGGCCGTGATCGCCGAGGTCAAGAAGGCCAGCCCCAGCAAGGGCGTGCTGCGCGCCGACTTCATCCCCGCCGACATCGCGCAGAGTTACGCCGAGGGCGATGGCAAGGTCAGCGCGGCCTGCCTCTCGGTGCTGACCGACAAGCAGTTCTTCCAGGGCAGCGTGGACTACCTCAAGCAGGCCCGTGCCTCGTGCGGCCTGCCCGTACTGCGCAAGGACTTCATGGTCGACCCCTACCAGGTCTACGAAGCGCGGGCCATGGGCGCGGACTGCATCCTGCTGATCGCCGCCTGCCTCGACGACGCGCAGATGGCCGATCTCGAAGCCATCGCCCACGGCCTCGACATGGCCGTGCTGGTGGAGGTGCACGACGGCGCCGAGCTGGAGCGCGCGCTCCAGCTCAAGACCCGCCTCGTCGGCATCAACAACCGCAACCTGCGCACTTTCGAGGTATCGCTGCAGACCACGCTCGACCTGCAAAAGAACGTGCCCGCCGACCGGCTGCTGGTGACCGAATCGGGCATCCTGCAGCCCTCCGACGTGAAGACCATGCGCGATGCGGGCATCAACGCCTTCCTCGTGGGCGAGGCCTTCATGCGTGCGCCCGAGCCGGGGTTGGCGTTGGCAAAGCTCTTTTCTTGATAGCGGCTTGCGCAGGCTGCACAGGCGCTGGAGGCTATTTTGATCATGAGTGAAGACACCCAGCTCACCACCGCCGACCCTGCCGACTGGCCCGTGGCCCCGGGCTGGCAGCCATTGGTGGATGATTTCTTCGCCAGCGACGCCGGCCAGCGGCTGACAGCCTTCCTGCGCGCGCGGCTGGAGGCCGGCGCCACCATCTTCCCGCCGCGCCCGCTGCGCGCGCTCGAGCTCACGCCGCCCGAGGCCACGCGCGTGGTGATCCTCGGGCAGGACCCGTACCACGGCCGAGGCCAGGCCGAGGGGCTGGCGTTCTCGGTCGCGCCGGGCGTGCGCCTGCCGCCCTCGCTGCAGAACATCTTCAAGGAAATGCAGCGCGACCTGGGGGTGCCCTTCCCTCCATTCCCCGAACCCGGTGGCAGCCTCGCCAAGTGGGCCAAGAACGGCGTGCTGTTGCTCAACACTTGCCTCACCGTGGAAGAAGGCCAGGCCGCGAGCCATTCCGGCAAGGGCTGGGAGCTGCTGACCGACGCGGTGATCCGCCACATCGCCGAGGGCGAGCGCCCCGTGGTCTTCATGCTCTGGGGCAGCCACGCGCAAAGCAAACGCGCCTTCATCCCGCAGGGCCGGGGGCACCTCGTGCTCACGGCCAACCACCCCTCGCCGCTGTCGGCGCTGCGTCCGCCCGTGCCGTTCATCGGTTGCGGGCACTTCGGCCAGGCCCGCGCGTTCCGCGAGCAGCACGGCTATTGATTACAAGCTCTCGCACAGCAGTGCGAGAAAGGCCTGCGCCGCCACGGGCAGGCTGCGGCCCGCGAGGGTTTGCACCTCCAGGTCGCGCAGATCCATGCCCTGGTCGCTGATGGGGCGGGCCACCAGGTCGCCGGCGGCGACCATGTGGCGCGCGGCGACTTCGCTGGCCACCGACAGCCCGCCGCCGCTCGCCGCGAAGTGCAGCATGGTCTTGGCGTGGTTGCTCACCAGCACCGGCTCCAGGCGCAGGCCCTGGCGGCT
>JASLFM010000030.1 GCA_030150585.1 Acidovorax sp. | reverse complement strand
CGGTGGTGGCGGCATCGTCAGCAGCGCGGGGACTGGTACCGGAGGCACCGGCGGTGCGGGTAGCGGCGGGGGCACCGTCGATCCCCCGCTGACGACGTCGCTGTCGGCGGCATGCAGCGGCAGCTTCTGCGGCACTGCGGGCAATACCGGCTACGGCGGCCAGGGCGTCGGCATCTGGAGCTATACCAACACCACCGGCGGCGACGCCAGCATCCCGGTCGCGCTGAAGGACCTGGGCACGCGCCCCGTCACGCTGGTCTACACCAACCCGAACGCGCCCGCCGTGCGCATGCCGCCCTTCACGCTGGACGCCCCTGCGGCCAGCAGCCTGCGCAGCCAGGCGGGCGACGGCGTGGACCGCACGAACCACATCCCCAGCGCCATCCACGACTTCAGCGCGCGCGCCTACATGGAGCCCGCGGCGCCGGGCACCTCGGCACAGGCCAAGGCCGCCAAGGCCCTGGCCGCCGTGGGCAGCACGCGCAGCTGGTACATCAACCCGGGCGACGACGACACCATCGTCTCCCGCAGCGCCACGCTGCGGCGCCAGACCCGAGCCACGGACGGGCGCACGATCAACCTGTGGCTCGAAGACACGGAAAGCGGCACCGGCAAGGTCACCGACGCGATGCTGGACACGCTCATGGACCGCTTCGCGCGGCCCGTGGACTCCGTCTACGGGCTGGTGGTCGGCCTGGCCGACGAGCCCTGGGGCCCGCACAGCTACAGCAACCTGATCGGGCCGGACCAGCCCATCGACATCGTGCTGGTGAACTTCGTGCCCGACGGCAAGCCCTACGGCCTGCTGGGCTACTTCTGGTCGCTCAACAACATGGTCGCCAAGCCGAGCGACGCGCGGCTGAAGTACAGCAACGAGTCGCTGTCGTTCTACATGGACACCGAGACGCTGTACCTTGCCAAGACCGGCCTGAACGACCAGATCAGCACGCTGGCGCACGAGTTCGTGCACATGATCAACTTCTACCAGCGCGGCGTGCGCGGCGGCATCGCGCCCAACGGCGGCTCGTACATGTTCGACACCTTCCTCGAGGAGATGTCGGCGGTGATGGTGCAGGACCTGCTCAGCGAGAAGATCACCCCCGGCTCCAACCCCGCCCGCGACGACCACATGCCCGCCTGGCTCGCGCGCTCGGGCTTCAACTGCAACCCCACCGACTGGAGCATTGGCTCCACCTGCTTCGGCTACGACGTGGTCGGCACCTACGGCGCCTACATGCTGCGCCAGTACGGCGTGGACTTTTACAAGCAGTTGCTGCGCAACAAGTCGTCCACCGACTCCTGGACCGTGCTGGGCAACGCCATCACCGACGCGGGCGGCCCCGGCCTGGCCACCTCGCTGCAGCGCTGGGGCGCCAGCATCGCGCTGCTGCCTGCCCAGGGCACGCCGCAGGGCTGGGGCTATCCGCGGCGCGACGACAGCGGATTCACGCTGGTGGGCATCAACGGCCCCGACTACGCCAAGGCGCGCCAGCTCCCCACCGTCGTGCCGATCTCCCTGGCCGGCCGCGGCCACTTCCCGTTCACCCGCCGGGCGGACGACAAGGGCGTCTACAAGGAGCAGCTCACGGTCCCGCAAGGCAGCACGCTCACGGTGATCGTGCAATAGGCGTCGATCCGCCCACGAAAGGCAAGACCATGGCCGCCAACCGATCCACGCCCTTCACCAGCCGCAATGCCGAGCTGCTCGAGCGCTGGACCGCGTGGCGGCCGCGCACGCATGCGGGCAATGGCGGCAAGAACGGGGGCAAGCCGCTGTCCCTGGACGACTTCGACCCCGGCGCCAAGCCGTTCTCGAGCGGCGACAAAGTGCAGGACAAGGCCGTGGTCGAGGCGCTCGCGCTGGAGCTCGACGCGCTGCAGAACCTGCTTTACGCCGACCGCCGCTACAAGCTGCTCGTGGTGCTGCAGGGCACCGACGCGGCGGGCAAGGACGGCACGATCCGCGGCGTGTTCGGGCGCATGAGCGCCCTGGGCGTGAAGGCCGTGGGCTGGCGTGCGCCCACCGAAGCCGAGCGCGCGCACGACTACCTCTGGCGCATCCACCAGCAGGTGCCGGGCGCGGGCGAGATCACGGTGTTCAACCGCAGCCACTACGAAGACGTGCTCGTGCCCGTGGTGCAGGGCTGGATCACGCCCGAGCAGCAGCGCCAGCGCTTCGCGCACATCAACGACTTCGAGCGCATGCTCTGCGAGACGGGCACCGTGGTCGTGAAGTTCCTGCTGCACATCAGCGCCGACGAGCAGCGCGCACGGCTGCAAGAACGCCTGGACGACCCCACCAAGCACTGGAAGTTCGACCAGGCCGACATCGCCGCGCGCGCGCACTGGAGCGACTACCAGCGCGCCTACGGCGAGCTGCTGGCCGCCACGCACACCGAGTGGGCGCCCTGGACCATCGTGCCCGCAAACTCCAAGACGCACCGCAACCTCATGATCGCCACGCTGCTGCGCGAGGTGCTGAACAACCTCGACCTGCAGTACCCGGCCGGCGACCCCGCGCTCGCGCAGATCAAGATCAAATAGCCTCTGGCGCCCTGCCCGCCTGCGCGGTGCGCTATGAAACAAGGAGTGCTTGGGGGCTGCGCCAATGGTCTTTGTGATTATGCATTTCATGCATAACACCGAAACACTCCAGCCTTGGACACGGCGGGCGCACAGGCATAAGCTTCATGTTCCCAACCGATCCATAAGGACATTCCATGTCGCACACCCCCGGCTCCACACCGGTCCATACCCTGCCCTCTTACCTGCAGGCCGACAACCTCGGCCCCTGGGGCATCTACCTCCAGCAGGTGGATCGCGTCACGCCCTACCTGGGCTCGCTCGCGCGCTGGGTCGAGACCCTCAAGCGTCCCAAAAGAGCGCTGATCGTGGACGTGCCCATCGAACTGGACAACGGCACCATCGCCCACTTCGAGGGCTACCGCGTACAGCACAACACGAGCCGCGGCCCCGGCAAGGGCGGCGTGCGCTTCCACCAGGACGTGACGCTGTCCGAAGTGATGGCCCTCTCGGCCTGGATGTCGATCAAGAACGCGGCGGTGAACGTGCCCTACGGCGGCGCCAAGGGCGGCATCCGCGTGGACCCGCGCAAGCTTTCGCTCGGCGAACTGGAGCGCCTCACGCGCCGCTACACCAGCGAGATCGGCATCATCATCGGCCCCTCCAAGGACATCCCGGCGCCTGACGTCAACACCAACGGCCAGATCATGGCCTGGATGATGGACACCTACTCCATGAACGTGGGTAGCACTGCCACGGGCGTGGTCACCGGCAAGCCGGTGGACCTGGGCGGCTCGCTCGGCCGCATCGAGGCCACGGGCCGCGGCGTGTTCACCGTGGGCGTGGAGGCGGCCAAGCTCACGGGCCTGTCCATCGAAGGCGCGCGCGTGGCGGTGCAGGGCTTCGGCAACGTGGGCGGCACGGCAGGCAAGCTGTTCGCCGAGGCGGGCGCCAAGATCGTCGCCGTGCAGGACCACACGGGCACCGTGCACAACGACAAGGGCCTGGACGTTCCCGCCCTGCTCGCACACGTGAAGGAGCATGGCGGCGTGGGCGGCTTCGCGGGCGGCACGAGCATGGCGAACGACGAGTTCTGGGGCGTGGCCTGCGACATCCTCATCCCCGCCGCACTGGAAGGCCAGATCACCAAGGACAACGCCGGCCGCATCCAGGCCAAGCTGGTGATCGAAGGCGCCAACGGCCCCACGACACCCGAGGCCGACGACATCCTCCACGACAAGGGCGTGCTCGTGCTGCCCGACGTGATCGCCAACGCGGGCGGCGTGACGGTGAGCTACTTCGAGTGGGTGCAGGACTTCTCGAGCTTCTTCTGGACCGAGGACGAAATCAACGCCCGACTTGTGCGCATCATGCAGGAGGCCTTCGCGGGCGTGTGGCAGGTGGCGCAGGAACACAAGGTGAGCCTGCGCACGGCCACCTTCATCGTGGCCTGCAAGCGTATCCTGCACGCGCGCGAGATGCGCGGCCTGTACCCCTGAAGCGCCAGGGCACCTCAGAAATACGGCCTTCGGGCCGTTTTTTCTTGGCGCTTCCCGGTCCGGCGGTGTGGGCGAAGAGGAAAGCGTTGGCGTTGCCGGGCAGTTCGCCCCTGGCCCCATGGCGGTCAGGCAGACCGCGTTGCTTGCAGCGCATCGATCTGCGCGGCGCCCCAGCCCAGCTCGGCCAGGATGGCGGCATTGTGCTGGCCCACGGCGGGCACGGCGCCCATGCGGTAGTCGAAAGCGCTGTTCACACCCGGTGGCAGCAAGGCGGGCACCTCGCCCGCGGGCGTGGCCACGCTGCGCCAGCGCTGGCGCGCCACCAGTTGCGGATGGGCCCACAGGCCTGCCATGTCGTTCACGCGCGCGTTGGCGATGCCCGCCCGGTCCAGGCGCTCCACCACCTGTGCGGCCGAGAGGCTGGAAAAGACCTGCAGGATCAGCGCCTGCAGCTCGGCGCGGTTGACATTGCGCTGGGCGTTGGAACAGAAGCGCGGGTCGCTGGCGACCTCGGGGCGCTGCAGCACGGCGTCGCAGAACGCCTTCCACTCGCGCTCGTTCTGCAGGCCCAGCATCACGGTGCCGCCATCACCGGCCTGGAACGGGCCGTAGGGGTAGATGCTGGCGTGCGCCGCGCCGGTGCGCGGCGGCGGCGGGGCGCCGTCGAAGGCGTAGTACATCGGGTAGCCCATCCACTCGCCCATGGCTTCGAGCATGGACACGTCGATGTGGCTGCCCTCGCCCGTCTTGCCGCGCAGCA
>JASLFM010000013.1 GCA_030150585.1 Acidovorax sp. | reverse complement strand
GCGCGGGTGGTCGTTCGACGAAATCACGACCACGGGGATGTCCGGATACTCGCCGCGCACGTGCAGCAGGGCCGAGAAGCCACGCGCCCCCGGCATCGCCAGGTCGAGCAGCACCAGTTCCGTCTCGGGGTGCTCCTGCAGCGTGGTACCCAGCGTGCCGGCGCTGGCCGCCTCGAGCACGCGGAACCGGGGCAGGGATTCGCGCAGCACCTGGATCACAGCGGCGCGGAACAGCGGGTGGTCGTCGGCAACGAGCAGCGTGGGCGGCGGGGTTTCGGGCATGGTGCGAAGTCTCGCACACGCCCACGGGGCGGCCGCGCCCCCACTTTCACGGCAGGCGGCTGGCGCTCAGGCAGGTGCGTGCGGCGCCTCGTGGTGGCCGATGGACATCGCGGCCTGCACGGCCAGCACCACCACGAAGTTCAGCACCAGCGCGAACAGGCCTGTGTAGACCGCGAAGCTGTGGCCGCCCAGCACGAAGGCATGGACCGGCTTGATGCCGTCGGCAAACGCCAGCGCCGTGCCCGCCAGCATGCCCACGGCCCAGCCCGCGAGCAGGGCCGGCGCGCGCAGCCCCTTGTAGAACAGCCCACAGACCACCGCCGGGAAGGTCTGCACGATCCACACGCCCCCGAGCAGCTGCAGGTACAGCGCGAACTGGGTGGGAATGAACAGGATGAACACCAGCGCGCCGAGCTTGACGACCAGCGAGGCCGTCTTGGCCACCTGCGCCTCGCCCTCGGGCGATACCTGCGGATTCACATAGGCCTTCCAGAGGTTGCGCGTGAACAGGTTGGCCGCGCCGATCGACATCACCGCCGCGGGCACCAGCGCGCCAATGGCGATGGCTGCGAACGCGAAGCCACTGAACCACTCGGGGAACAGCGCGGCGAACAGTGCGGGCACCACGTCGTTGGGGGTGCGCACGCTCAGGTGCGCCGCATGGGCCATGTAGCCCAGCAACGCGATCAGGCCCAGCAATAGCGTGTAGGCCGGCAAGAACACGGCATTCTTGCGAATGGTGTTGGCGCTCTTGGCCGCGAAGATGCCGGTGAGCGTGTGCGGGTACATAAAGGCCGCCAGCGCCGACCCCAGGGCCAGCGTGGCGTAAGGCAGCATTTGCGCGGGCTCCAGCAGCAGCCCCGTGGCGCCGCCCTTGGCCGCGAACGCATCGCCGGCCGCCTGGAACACGGCGCCGTAGCCGCCGAGCCGCGCCGGCACCAGCACCACGGCCGCGAGCACCACCACGTAGATCATCAAGTCCTTGACGAAGGCGATCAGCGCGGGCGCGCGCAGCCCGGCCGAGTAGGTGTAGAGCGCCAGGATCACGAAGGCCGCCGCCAGCGGCACCTCGCCCTGGAGGCCCAGGGCCTGGATCACCACCTCCATGCCGACGAGCTGCAGGGCGATGTAGGGCATGGTGGCCACCACGCCGGTCAGCGCCACGGCCAGCTCCAGCGAGCGCGAGCCGTAGTGGCCGTAGACCACGTCGGCCGCCGTCACGTGGCCCGCCGCGCGGGCCGCCTGCCACAGCCTCGGCATCAGGGCGAACACGATGGGGTAGACCACGATGGTGTAGGGCAGCGCGAAGAACCCGTAGGCCCCCACCGCGTACACCAGCGCGGGCACCGCGATGACGGTGTAGGCCGTGTAGAAATCGCCGCCGACGAGGAACCAGGTGATCCAGCCGCCGAAGCGCCGCCCGCCCAGTCCCCACTCGTCGAGGTGCTGCGCCGGCGCGGCCGCGCCGCGCTGCCAGCGCGTGGCCACGAAGCCCAGCACCGTGACCAGCGCGAAGAAGAACACGAAGACCGCGAGCGCGGTCCAGTGGATGGTGGCGGAGGTCATGGCGCATCCTCCGCATCGGACGCGCCGAAATAGTGGCGATACACCAGCCACGTCAGCAAGGCGCTGACGAACACCCATGCCAGCTGGTACCAATAGAAGAAGGGGAAGCCGAACAGCGTGGGTTGCACGTGGTTGTAGAGCGGCGCGTACAGCAGGCCGATGAACGGCAGAAGGAGCAGCATCCACATAGGTTGCCTTTCCAGACGGAACGCCAGGGACGGCAGCAATGACTGTACGCCCATGCGCCGCGGCGTGCTATTCCGACGGCCGCATCAGGGGTATGGCGGCGCCCCGCCGCCCCCAATGCCGCAAGCCGCCCGGGCTCAGTGCTGGTGCCCGCCCGCCGGGGCCGCGCCGCCCGGCGGCGCCTGCCGAACCTCGACCTGCAGTTCGCGCCGCGTGCGCACGCCGGCCGCATCCTCGAAGCTGAGGGTCAGCGCGATGCTGCGCCCCGCCACCAGCGGTTCCTTCAGGTCCATGAGCATCAGGTGGTAGCCCCCGGGCGCCAGCGCCACGGGCTGCCGCGCGGGCAGGTCCACGCCCGCCACGGGGCGCATGCGCATGGTGTCGCCCTCCATCTTCATCTCGTGGATCTCGGCCACGCCCGCTGCGGGCGTGGCGGCGCCCATGAGCCGCGCGCCCATGGGCGCCTGCAGCGCCATGAAGGCCCCCGTGCCGCTCTGGCCCGGCACCGTGGCACGCACCCAGGCATTCTTCACATCCACGGGCGCCACGCCGGGCGGCAGCACCTCCAGCTTGGCCGCGGGCGTGGCGAGCTTGGCTCCGTTGGCACCCTCGCCCGGCTGGGGCACCTGCGTCCAATCGGCCTGGCCCACGTCACAGACCTGCCGCACGGGAAAGTACAGCGTGCCCGGCGCGGCGTGCTGCCCGCCACGCCGG
>JASLFM010000568.1 GCA_030150585.1 Acidovorax sp. | reverse complement strand
TTACCTCTCCCTCCTGGTGGCGTTCCACATCGCCATCGTCATCGCCAGCAACTACCTGGTGCAGTTGCCCATCACGCTGCTGGGCTTTCACAGCACCTGGGGGGCGTTCAGCTTTCCGTTCATCTTCCTGGCCACGGACCTCACGGTGCGGCTCATCGGCAAGGTGCAGGCGCGCGGCGTGATCGCGCGGGCGATGCTGCCGGCGCTGGTGGCTTCGTATGCCGTGGGCGTGCTGTTCCACGAAGGCCGCTTCAACGGCTGGGACGCGCTGGGGGATTTCAATACCTTCGTGTTCCGCATCGCGCTGGCGAGCTTCGCGGCCTATGTGCTGGGGCAACTGCTCGACATCCAGGTCTTCGACCGCATCCGCCAGCAAAGCCGCGCCTGGTGGCTGGCGCCCGCGGCGGCATCGGTGTTCGGGCAGGCGCTGGACACGGCCGCGTTTTTCTCGATTGCCTTCTGGCGCAGCCCGGACGCCTTCATGGCCGCGAACTGGGTGGAGATCGCCGTGGTGGATTACGTGATCAAGCTCGCGGTAAGCCTGCTGCTGTTCGTGCCGGCCTACGGCGTGGCGCTCGCCGCCATCGTGCGCTCCATGCGCCAGGATGCCGTGCCCGCGGTGGCGGCATCCTGACGCCGCGGCTCACACGCTGCGCATCAGCCCGCCGTCCACGCGGATGTTCTGGCCCGTGATGTAGGCTGCGCCCTCGGAGGCGAGAAACGCCACCGTCGCGCCAATCTCTTCGGCCCTCCCGTAGCGCTGCAGCGGTACGGCCTGGCGGCGCTCCTCGGTCGCCGGCAGGCTGTCAATCCAGCCGGGCAGCACGTTGTTCATGCGGATGTTGTGGCGGGCGTATTCGTCGCAGAAGATCTTGGTGAACGCTGCCAGCCCTGAGCGCGCCACGGCCGAGGTGGGGAACAGCGCCGACGGCTCGAACGCCCAGGCCGTCGAGATGTTGACAATGCTGCCGCCGCCCTGGCGCTGCATGATGGGCGCCACCAGCCGCGTGGCGCGCACCACGTTGAGGAAGTAGACCTCCATTCCCCTGGCCCAGTCTTCGTCGCTGATCTCCAGCAGCTTGCCCTTGGGGCCGTGGCCCGCGCCGTTGACCAGCACGTCGATGCGGCCCCAACGCTGCATCGCCGCGTCCACCAGTCTTTGCAGGTCGGCCACATTCTGGTTGGAGCCGGTCACGCCCACGCCGCCAAGCTCGTGGGCCAGTGCCTCGCCCTTGCCAGAGGACGACAGGATGCCGATGGCGAAGCCCGCCTCGTGCAGCTTTTTTGCCGCGGCGGCGCCCATGCCGCTGCCGCCTGCCACCACGATGGCCACGCGTTGTTGTTCGCTCATTGCTTCTCTTCAGGTAGTGGTTGGAAAGGCCAATGGTAAAAACAAAACCGCCCGGTGGTGAAGCCGGGCGGCTGCTTTTGTTTTGATAGCTGCCTGCGCTTGAACGGCGAGTGCTGGAGGCTAATTTGGCTCTTTATTTCTTGGCGCCTTCGCCTTCGAGCTGTGCCAGCGCCGCATTGCCGCCCAGCGACAGCAGGCCGGCGCGCGAGTACACGCCCAGCTTGTCGCGCGTGTCGGAGATGTCGAGGTTGCGCATGGTGAGCTGGCCGATGCGGTCGGCGGGGCTGAACGGTGCGTCTTCCACCTTCTCCATCGACAGGCGCTCGGGCGCGTAGGTCAGGTTGGGCGACTCGGTGTTCAGGATGGAGTAGTCGTTGCCGCGGCGCAGCTCCAGCGTCACGGTGCCGGTGACGGCGCGGGCCACCCAGCGCTGGGCGGTCTCGCGCAGCATGATGGCCTGCGGGTCGAACCAGCGGCCCTGGTACAGCAGGCGGCCCAGGCGCAGGCCGTTGATGCGGTATTGCTCGATGGTGTCCTCGTTGTGGATCCCGGTCACCAGGCGCTCGTAGGCGATGTGCAGCAGCGCCATGCCGGGGGCTTCGTAGATGCCGCGGCTCTTGGCCTCGATGATGCGGTTTTCGATCTGGTCGCTCATGCCCAGGCCGTGGCGGCCGCCGATGCGGTTGGCTTCGAGGAACAGCTCCACGGGATCGGCGATTTCCTGCCCGTTGAGGGCCACGGGGCGGCCTTCGTCGAAGGTGACGGAGACTTCCTCGGCCTTCACTTCGACCTCGGGCTTCCAGAACGCCACGCCCATGATGGGGTTGACGATGCGGATGCCGCTGTTCAGGAACTCCAGGTCCTTTGCTTCGTGCGTGGCGCCCAGCATGTTGCTGTCGGTGCTGTATGCCTTCTCGGCGCTCATCTTGTAGCCGAAGCCTTCCTTGGTCATGAAGGCCGACATCTCGGCGCGGCCGCCCAGCTCGTCGATGAACTTCTGGTCCAGCCAGGGCTTGTAGATCTTGAGCGCGGGGTTGGTCAGCAGGCCGTAGCGGTAGAAGCGCTCGATGTCGTTGCCCTTGAAGGTCGAGCCGTCGCCCCAGATGTTGACGTCGTCTTCCTTCATCGCAGCCACGAGCATGGTGCCCGTGACGGCGCGGCCCAGCGGCGTGGTGTTGAAGTAGGTGATGCCGCCCGTGCTGATGTGGAAGGCACCGGCCTGCAGCGCGGCGATGCCTTCGTGCGCGAGCTGGGTGCGGCAGTCGATCAGGCGTGCCTTCTCTGCGCCGTACTCCATGGCCTTGCGCGGAATGGCGTCGTAGTCGGGCTCGTCGGGCTGGCCCAGGTTGGCGGTGTACGCGTAGGGCAGGGCGCCCTTGTTCTTCATCCAGCGCAGTGCCGCGCTGGTGTCGAGGCCGCCCGAGAAGGCGATGCCGACCTTCTGGCCGAGGGGGAGGTTCTGCAGGATGGTTGCCATGGTGTTGTGCAGTGCAGTACGGGGTTTAGCCGAAGTGGCAGATGTAGTGGTAGGCGTCCGTCACGCGGATCTCGAACTTCGAGTTGCCCGGCACGCTGAACTTGTCGCCGGGGCCGGAGTGCACCCAGGTGTCGCTGCCAGCCAGCTTGTATTCGCAGCCGCCGGCCACGCATTCCATGATTTCCGGGGCGCCGGTGTTGAAGGTCAGCGTGGCGGGCAGGATCACGCCCACCGACTTCTTGGTGCCGTCGGGGTAGGTGATGCCGTGGCTCACGCACTTGCCGTCGAAGTACACGTTGGCCTGGGTGGTGACGGC
>JASLFM010000566.1 GCA_030150585.1 Acidovorax sp. | reverse complement strand
ATCCTGCGCCGCTACGTGGACCAGGTGGCGGCCGAGATGCCGGGCGTGCGCCTGTTCTTCATGCAGTCCTCGGGCGGGCTCACCGACGCGCACCGCTTCCAGGGCAAGGACGCGATCCTCTCGGGCCCGGCGGGCGGCATCGTGGGCATGGCCCGCACGGCGGAGCTGGCCTTCAGCGAGGATGCGGCCGTGCGCGTCATCGGCTTCGACATGGGGGGCACGAGCACCGACGTGAGCCACTACGCGGGCGCGTTCGAGCGCGAGTTCGAGACCCAGGTGGCCGGCGTGCGCATGCGCGCGCCCATGATGAGCATCCACACCGTGGCGGCGGGCGGGGGCTCCATCCTCGGCTTCGACGGTGCGCGCTTTCGCGTGGGCCCCGAGAGCGCGGGGGCGAACCCCGGACCCGCCAGCTACCGGCGCGGCGGGCCGCTGGCCGTGACCGACGCGAACGTGATGGTGGGCAAGATCCAGCCGGTGTATTTCCCGAGCGTGTTCGGCCCCGCGGCCGATGAGCCGCTCGATGCCGCAGTGGTCGCGCAGCGCTTCGGCGAGCTGGCCGAACAGACGGGGCGCAGTGCCGAGGAGGTGGCCCATGGCTTCATCCAGATCGCCGTGCAGCAGATGGCCAACGCGATCAAGAAGATCAGCGTGGCGCGCGGCTTCGACGTGACGCGCTATACGCTGCAGTGCTTCGGCGGCGCGGGCGGGCAGCATGCCTGCCTGGTGGCCGATGCGCTGGGCATGGCGCGCGTGTTCGTGCATCCGCTCGCGGGCGTGCTCTCGGCCTACGGCATGGGGCTGGCCGATCAGAACGTGATCCGCGAACAGGCGGTGGAGCGGCCGCTGGTGCCCGCTGCGCTGCCGGAGGTGGCCGCCACGCTCGATACCCTGGCCCAGGCCGCGCAGGCCGAGCTTGCGCAGCAGGCCACAGCGGCAACGGGAGGCGGCTCGGTCGCCGTGCACCGCCGCGTGCATGTGCGTTACGAAGGGTCGGACTCCGCCCTGGTCGTGCCATTCGGCGACCTGCCGGCTATCGTGGCGGGCTTCGAGGCCGCGTACCGCCAGCGCTTCGCCTTCCTCATGCAGGGCAAGGGCCTGGTGGTGGAGGCCGTCTCGGTCGAGGCCGTGGTGGCGGGCGATGCGCCCGCCGAGGCCCTGCGCGCCGTGCACCCGCCGCGCGAGGCACCCCGCCGCGGCACGGTGCGCATGTACACCACGGGCGTGCAGGGCCCGGCGCTGTGGCATGACGCGGCCCTGGTGGTGCGCGCGGACCTGCGGCCCGGCGACGCGGTCGCGGGCCCGGCCATCATCGCCGAGCAGAACGCCACCACCGTGGTGGAGCCAGGCTGGGAGGCGCGCATCACCGCCTACGACCACATCGTGCTCGAGCGGGTCGCGGCGCGCGCCGTGCGCCATGCCGTGGGCACCACGGTGGACCCGGTGCTGCTGGAGGTGTTCAACAACCTGTTCATGAACATCGCCGAGCAGATGGGGCTGCAGCTGCAGAACACGGCTTACTCGGTCAACATCAAGGAGCGCCTGGACTTCAGCTGTGCGCTGTTCGACGCCGAGGGCCAGCTCATCGCCAATGCGCCGCACATGCCCGTGCACCTGGGCTCCATGGGCGAGAGCATCCGGACCGTGATCGAGCGCAACGCGGGCCGCATGCAGCCCGGCGACGTGTACGTGCTCAACGATCCGTACCACGGCGGCACGCACCTGCCCGACATCACAGTGATCACGCCCGTCTACATCGGCCCCGATGCGTCCGGCGCGCTCCGGCCCACGTTCTACGTGGGCAGCCGCGGCCACCACGCCGACGTGGGCGGCGCCACGCCGGGCTCGATGCCGCCTTTCTCCACGCGCATCGAGGAGGAGGGGGTGCAGATCGACAACTTCAAGCTTGTCGAAGGGGGCGTGTTGCGTGAGCGGGAAATTCTCGACCTGCTCGCGAGCGGCGAGTACCCGAGCCGCAACCCGCAGCAGAACCTGGCCGACCTCAAGGCCCAGATCGCTGCGAACGAGAAGGGCGTGCAGGAGCTGCGCAAGATGGTGCAGCAGTTCGGCCTCGATGTGGTGCAGGCCTACATGCGCCATGTGCAGGACAACGCCGAGGAATCGGTGCGCCGCGCCATTACGCGGCTGGCCGCGCGCTTGAAGGATGGCGGGTTCACGCTGCCGCTGGACAACGGCGCGCAGATTCAGGTGGCCGTGCGCATCGATGCCGCCAGCCGCAGCGCCGAGATCGACTTCACGGGCACCTCGCCGCAGCAGGCCAACAACTTCAACGCGCCCACGGCGGTGTGCATGGCGGCCGTGCTCTACGTGTTCCGCACGCTGGTGGACGACGACATTCCGCTCAACGCGGGCTGCCTCAAGCCCATCCGCGTCCACATCCCCGAGGGCTGCATGCTCAATCCGCTGCCGCCCGCTTCGGTGGTGGCGGGCAACGTGGAGACCTCCACCTGCATCACCAATGCGCTCTACGGCGCCCTGGGGCTCATGGCGGCGGGGCAGTGCACGATGAACAACTTCACCTTCGGCAATGCGCGCCACCAATACTACGAGACCATCTCAGGCGGCAGTGGCGCGGGTGGCGTTTTCGACGAGCATGGTGCGCTCGTGGGCGGCTTCGCGGGCACGAGCGTGGTGCAGACGCACATGACGAACTCGCGCCTCACGGACCCGGAGGTGCTGGAATTCCGCTTTCCGGTTCGGCTGGAGAGCTACGAGATCCGCAAGGGCTCGGGCGGCGCGGGCCGCTGGCGCGGCGGCGACGGCGGCGTGCGGCGCGTGCGATTCCTGGAGCCCATGACCGCCAGCATCCTCTCCAATGGCCGCCACCGCGGCGCCTTCGGCATGGCAGGAGGGGCGGACGGCACGCCGGGCATCAACCGCGTGGTGCGTGCCAACGGGAGCGTGGAGCCGCTGGACCATATCGGCCAGGTACAGATGCAGCCCGGTGATGTGTTTGAGGTCCACACCCCCGGGGGTGGGGGCTTTGGCGCGCCCAGAACGCCGTGCCATGATATAGCTGGAGGCGCCCTTCAGGACTGCGTCTCCAGCTATTGATTCAATAGTGCTTGGCTGCGGGGGCCTCGGTGCTGCTCACGCTCGGGGGCACGGAGAGGCCCGCACGGCGGGCACGGAACAGCGCCGCACGCATGAGAAAAATGTTGGTCACGGGCACCGTGATGGCAACAAACAGCGCGATCAGCAGCGGGTGCAGGGCCAGGTGGTGGCCCAGCAGCGAAAAGTACAGGATGCTCGCGTGCATGATGCACCAGCAGCCCATGGTGGCGATGATCGAGGGTGCATGCACGCGCTCGAAATAGGTGGACAGGCGCAGCAGCCCGAGCGAGCCCACCATCGCGATGGCCGCGCCCAGCAGTACCAGGGCCGCGATGGCGATCTCGGCCCACAGGGGCAGTGTGAAGTCCGTCATTCGATGACCTCCCCGCGCAGCAGGAACTTGGCCATGGCCGTGGAGCCCACGAAGCCGAACAGCGCCACGAGCAGCGCTGCCTCGAAATAGTGGCTGCTGCCGTAGTACATGCCCAGCACGAGCATGAGCAGCATGCCGCTCAGGTACATGCAGTCGAGCGCGAGCACGCGGTCCTGCGCCGTGGGGCCGCGCAGCAGGCGGGCCAGCGCGAACACCATGGCCAGCGCGAGCATGGCCATCGCGAGGGGCAGGGCCCAGGAGAGCACGGTCATTCGAAAATCTCCATCAAGGGGCGTTCGTAGCGCGTCTTCACGTGGTCGACGATGGTTTGCGGGTCGTCCACCTCCAGTACGTGCAGCAGCAGCATCGAGCGGTCAAGCGACAGCTCGGCCCAGGCCGTGCCGGGTGTGATGCACACGATCATCGCGAGCACCGCGAGTGCATTGGGGTCGCGCAACTGCAGCGGAATGTGCACGAAGGCCGGGGGGTGGCGCCGCAGCCCTGGGAACAGCAGGAAGCGCAGCACGGCGATATTGGACTCCACCGTGTCGGCCATCACCGTAAGGCCCAGGCGCAGCACCGTGCCTGGGCGGCGAATGCGCACCGGCAGCGGCCGCAGGCCGCGCGTGAGCAAGGGGATGGCGAGCGCCAGGACGGTGGCGAGAACCAGTTGGCCCGCGCTCGCCGAGCGGTTGAGCAGCAGCCAGAGGATGAACAGTGCCACGGAGAGCAGCGGCGCGGGCAGCAGGCGCTTCATGGGGCCTCCTCTTCCTGTGCCACGGGGGCAGCATCGGGGGCAGAGTGGGATATGGGCCCCGGCAGGGGCGCCGCCGACATCACTGCCCGAACGTAGGTGCCTGGTGCGTGCAGCGCGTTGGCCGTGGCCTGGGTGAATCCCATCACAGGTCCGGCCTGCACGGTGAGGGCCAGGCAAGCCGCCAGCAGTGCGGCGATGGGCAGCCCCTCCAAGACGCGCAGCCGGGGCGTGGCGCGGTCGTGCGTGGCCCAGAAGTGGCGGATGCCGGCGCGGGTGAGCGCGATCAGTGCGAGCAGGCCGGTGCCGATCATGAGGGCCAGCAGGCTCCAGCCGGCGGGGCCGAGGCGTACGCCCGCCGATGCCCCCAAGCCCAGCGGGTTCAGCAGCGCGGTGAGCATCGCGAACTTGCCGACGAAGCCCGACAGCGGTGGCAGGCCCGCGATGACCAGAGTGCATGCCATGAAGGCCAGGCCCAGAAAGGCCACGGCGGCGGGGATCACACGGCCGATGAGTACTTCTTCCTCGTCATCGAGGTTCAGGCCCTGTGTGGGCAGCAGTTCGGGGTTGAGGAAGGGCGCGTCCTCGTCGTCCAGGTCGGTGCTCGTGCCGTCGTTGCGCCAGCGCTCGATCAGGTCGGCCAGCAGGAACAGCGCGCTCACGGCCAGCGTGGAGCTGGGCAGGTAGTACAGCAGCGCGGCAGTGAGCTCGGTCTGGCCGAAGCCCACGGCCGCGAGCAGCGTGCCCGACGAGAGCACGGCCGCGAAGCCCGCCAGGTGCGTGATGCGCTGAGAGCCCAGCATGCCGATGGCGCCGAACACCATGGTGACCATGCCGCCGCCGATGAGCCAGGGCCCGCCGAACAGGGCCGAGGCGCCGGCTTCGCTACCGAACAGCAGCGTCCATAGCCGCAGGATGGTGTACACGCCCACCTTGGTCATGAGAGCGAACAGCGCGCCCACGGGGGCCGTGGCGGCGCTGTAGGCCGGCACGAGCCAGAAATTGAGCGGCCACACGGCCGCCTTGATGAGGAAGGCCGTGGCCAGGATGCCAGCGGCCGCGTGCAGCAGGCCGCGGTCGCCCGCCGCCACCTGGGGAATGGCGCGCGCGAGGTCGGCCATGTTGAGCGTGCCAGTGATGCCGTAGAGCATGGACACACCGATGAGGAACAGCGACGAGGCCGCGAGGTTGATGGCGATGTAGTGCAGTCCCGCCTGCACGCGTGCGCGGCCCGAGCCGTGCAGCAGCAGCCCGTAGGAGGCCGCCAGCATGATCTCAAAGAACACGAACAGGTTGAACAGGTCGGCTGTGAGGAAGGCGCCCGCCAGGCCCATGAGCTGGAACTGGAACAGCGGGTGGTAGTGCACGCCCGCGCGGTGCCAGCGCGACGAGGCGAACACGATGGAGGCGAGCGCCACGCCGCTCGTGAGCACGAGCATGAGCGCCGAGAGCCGGTCAAGCGCGAGCACAATGCCGAACGGCGCGGGCCAGTTGCCGGGCAGGTACACGCCCAGCGTGGCGGTGGAACCCGTGCGCGCGCTCCAGGCCAGCAAGGCCACGGAGACGGCCAGTCCCAGCAGCGTGGACACAAGGTTCAGCGCGAGCTTGAGGTGCTGGCGCTCCTCGCGCAGCAGCAGCATGAGCGCGGCCGTGAGCAGCGGCAGCGCGATGGGTACGAGCATGAGGTGCGGCATGAGCCGCGAGACGATGCCTTGCAGGTCGGCCAGGGTCATGGCATCTCCTGCTTGTCGCGCGAGTGGCTGCCGTCCACGTGGTCGGTGCCCGACATGCCGCGCGAGGCGAGCAGCACCACGAGGAACAGCGCCGTCATGGCGAAGCCGATCACGATGGCTGTCAGCACCAGCGCCTGGGGCATGGGGTCGGCGTAGTGCTGCAGGTCCTGCGGCACGCCGCTCACCAGCACCGGAGCCTTGCCCACGGCCAGGCCCAGGCGGCCCATGCTGAAGATGAACAGGTTGACGGCATAGGACAGCAGCGACAGGCCCATGATGACCTGGAACGTGCGCGGGCGCAGCAGCAGCCAGACCCCTGAGCCCGTGAGTACGCCGATGGCGATGGCCAGAACGATTTCCATCAGCGGTCTCCTCCGTGGGGTGGCTGTTCTGCGGCCTCGGCTTCTTCGAGCAGGCGCGCGTGGTAGCGGTGGCCGCGGATGGACTGGTGGGCGATGGCCGTGAGGATCAGCAGCGTGGAGCCCACCACCAGCGTGAACACGCCGATGTCGAAAAACAGCGCGCTTGCCACGTGGAGGTCGCCCACCACGGGCAGGTTCAGGTGGGCCGTGTGCGTGGTGAGGAAGGGGTAGCCCAGGGCGACGGCGCCCAGGCCCGTGGCCAGTGCGCACAGCAGGCCCGTCGCAATCCAGCGGCGCGGGAACAGCGGCATGTGTGCCTCGACCCACTGCGTGCCCGAGATGATGTACTGCAAGATCAGCGCCACCGAGAGCACCAGCCCTGCCACGAAGCCGCCGCCCGGCTCGTTGTGGCCGCGCATGAAGATGTAGGCCGACACCACGGCCGCGAACGGCAGCAGCAGGCGCACGAGCACGGCGGGCACCATAAGGTAGCCCACGGCCGTATCCTGGGCGTTGCGCGGGTTCAGCAGGTCGGTTTGCAGGTCGGCGGGCAGAGAGCGCTGCTGCTCGGGAAGGTCCATGGTTTCGCGCGCCGGGCGGAAGCGCCGCAGCAACGCGTACACCGTGAGCGCGACGATGCCCAGCACGACGATCTCGCCGAAGGTATCGAAGCCGCGGAAGTCCACGAGCATCACGTTGACCACGTTGGTGCCGCCGCCCTCCGTGAGTGCGCGCTCGAGGAAGAAGGTCGAGGTGCTCTCGGGAAAGTCGCGGCTCATCATCGCGAAGGCCAGCCAGGCCATGCCGCCGCCGGCCAGCACCGACAACAGCATGTCGCGCAGGCGCCGCCGGCGCGTGCCGCGGGGTCGCACACGCGCCGATGGGCGCAGGCGCTCGTCGCGCTTGGGCAGCCAGCGCAGGCCCAGCAGGATCAGCACCGTGGTCACCAGCTCCACTGCGATTTGCGTGAGCGCGAGGTCAGGTGCCGAAAACCACAGGAACGTGATGCAGGTGGCCAGCCCCGCACCGCCCAGCAACGTGAGCGCGGCCAGCCGGTGGTATTTGGCCTGCCAAGCTGCGGCCACGGCGCATGCGGCGCCCAGGCCCCAGAGCACCAGGAAGGCCGCGGGCAGCGGCAGCGTGTCGCGGTGGCCGAGCTGCAGGCCGTGCAGTGCGAGCGGCAGAGCGCCTGCGACCAGGGCCGTACCCACGAGCCAGAGCATCTGCCACTGCAGGCGGCGCGTGGACAGCAGCCGGCGGCCTGCCCGGCCCGCTGCCGAGAGCAGGGTGAGCAGGCCTT
>JASLFM010000514.1 GCA_030150585.1 Acidovorax sp. | reverse complement strand
CAGATCCTGCTGCCCTGGGACAACGCCAAGGTGTTCCAGCGCAACCTGCAGGCCTACGACCAGGGCCAATACGCAAGCTGGACCGTGTGGACCGCTCCGCGCACGCTGAGCGTCGCGGACGCTGCGCAGCGCGTGGGCATGAGCGAGTCGGCCCTGCGCAGCCTGAACGACATTCCACCGCGCATGCTCATCAAGGCAGGCTCGGCCCTCATCGTGCCGCGCAGCGCCACCGTGCAGGAGGACGTGGCCGAGCGCGTGGCCGACAATGGTCAGATCGCGCTCATGCCCGAGATCGTCACGCACCGCACCACGGTGCGCGCGGGCAAGCGCGATACCGTGGCAAGCATCGCACAGCGCTACAAGGTCAGCGCCGCCAACGTGGCCGACTGGAACGACGTGAAGGTCGGCGCCGCCTTCAAGGCCGGCCAGCAGGTGGTGATGTACCTGCCCATGCGCGCCTCGGGAGGCAAGGGAGCGTCCAGCGTGCGCAAGAGCGCGCATGGCGCGGGCAAGGAAAGCGCCATCAAGCCCCAGCGACGCGGCGGCACGCCGTCCAAGGTCAAGCGGCGCTGACTCCCATCACGCATTGAACTGCTGTTTGGCCTTGCGTGCGAACTCGTTCGTGAACGTGCGCGCGAGGTCCACCCGGCCACCGTCCAGCCCTCGCTGGATCCGTGCGAGCGCGCGCAGTGCGGTGGCGGGGCCTTCCTCGGGCATCAACCCGTCGGGGGAAATCGTGTCGCGCATGCGGCCAAAGGCCGCGAGGTACAGACCCCGGTTGCCCAGCAGGTAGCCGGGCGGCACGGCCTTGAGCAAATCGCCAGGCGCAGCGGTTTGCAGCCACTTGAGCGCATGCACGATGCCATTGGCCAGCGCCTGGGCCTGCACCGGGTGTTTTTGCAAGAACGCCTGCGGCGCATAAAGGCTGCCCGCAGGCATGGGCCCGCCGAACACTTCCTGCGCGCCCTTGACCGTGCGCATGTCGCTCAGCAGCCGCACCTCGCTCTTCTGCTCGAGCATGGTCATCAGCGGATCGGCATGGCACAGCGCGTGCACCAGCCCCGAGCGCAGCGCGGCCAGCGCGCCCTCGCCGGAGCCCACACCGACAAAGCTCACCTCGCGCTCGCCCAGGCCTGCGCGCGCCAGCACCATGCTGGCCACTACATGGGTAGACGAGCCCAGGGCCGAAACGCCCACGCGCCGCCCTTTCAGGTCGCCCCACTGCCGGTAGTGCGGCAGCGCGCGGCTGGAAACGCCCAGCGCGAGCTGCGGCGCCCGCCCCTGCAGCACGAAGGCCCGGTACATCTGACCCAGGCCCTGCATGCGGATGGTGTGCTCGTAGGCACCCGAGCACACATCCGCTGCACCGGCCTGCACGGCCTGCAGCGCGAGCGCGCCACCGGGATAGTCACGGATTTCCACGCTCAGTCCCTCGGCCGCAAAAAAGCCAAGCTGCTGTGCGATGGTGAGCGGCAGGTGGTAGAGCACGCCCTGCCCTCCCACGGCCACGGTCACGCGCGCCGGCTGGGCCTGCACAGCGGGCAGGGCCACGCTGGCTGCCGCCGCGGCAGACCATGCGCCAAACCGGCGCCGGCTGATGAGAGCTGAGGACATCAAGGGGAAAGAATAAATGCTGCGCCGCAGCAATCGTGCCGCAGACCCCTCAGGAATGCATCAGGGTCTCCCCCTGCGGGGTTCTACGTATCCGTAAAGAAATGCACGAATGGCCGAAGATATCAGCGGTAGCCGATAAAGAGGATGGCGATGTTGACAAGAAAGCCCGCCCCCCACACCGCGCTGCGCACGGTGGGCATGTCGGCCACATACATCATGATGTAGAACACGCGCAGCAGTACGAACAGGAAGGCCAGCAGGTCCAGGAGCGTCTGCGCGGCGCCGAGCTGGTGTGCGATCACCACGGCGCCGATGAAGAAGGGCAGCGCTTCGAAGCTGTTGGCCTGCGCGGCATTGGCGCGGGCGCGCCAGTCGGTCTGGCGCGCGAGCCATGCGCGCGGGTTGTGGTTGTCGTAGCCCCCTTCGCGGCGGGGCTTGCCGAAGCTGCCGCGCTTGGCCAGCACGGCGCACAGCAGAGGCAAAAGGGCCGCGACCAGCACGCACCAGTACGCCGCCGTGAATCGCGCCACATGCAGGGTGGTATTCATTTGAAGCCTTATTGGGGTCTAGCGCCTGCGAATGGGACGCTACAAGCTATGAATTTTATAGTAATTTGGGACACAACCCCACTCAGCGCCGATCCACCAGCGCATGGGCGATAGTGCCCAGGTCCACGTATTCGAGCTCGCTGCCCACGGGCACGCCGCGCGCCAGCCGCGTGACGTGCACGCCGCGGCTCTTGAGCACCTCCTGGATGGCATGGGCCGTGGCCTCTCCTTCGGCCGTGAAGCTCGTGGCAAGAATCACCTCCTGCACCGTGCCGTCGCTCGCACGCTCGATGAGCTTGGCCAGGCCGATGTCCTTGGGCCCCACGCCATCGAGGGGCGACAGCCGCCCCATGAGCACGAAGTACAGCCCTGAGTATGCCGCCGTGCGCTCCATCGCCGCCTGGTCGGCCGGCGTTTCCACCACGCACAAGCGCGCCCTGTCGCGGGCCGGATCGAGGCAGGTGGCGCACACGGGCGCCTCGGTGAACGTGTGGCAGCGCTCGCAATGGCGAACGGTGCTTGCCGCCTCGTGCAGCGCACGCGAGAGCAACTCGGCCCCTTCGCGATCGCGCTGCAGCAGGTGGAAGGCCATGCGCTGCGCCGACTTCACGCCCACACCCGGCAGGCGCCGCAGCGCCTGGATCAGGGTGTCGAGGGAATTGGTATCGGACATTGGATTCTCAAACCCGCCCTCCCGGGCGTAGCGAGCGGGATAAGCTGCGAGAAGGACGGAGCGCCGCAACCGGAGCGCACTGGAAGCGCGTGGGGATTGCGCGCACCGCCCAACGACGCAGCTGGCCCGCGCAGTAGCCCGTCAGAACGGGAACTTCATGCCGCCAGGCAGGCCGGGCATGCCTGCAGTGATCTTGCCCATCTTTTCCTGCGAGGTCTCCTCGGCTTTGCGCACGGCGGCGTTGAAGGCGGCGGCCACGAGGTCCTCGAGCATGTCCTTGTCGTCGGCCAGCAGGCTGGGGTCGATGGTGACGCGCTTGACGTCGTGCTTGCAGGTCATGACCACCTTCACGAGGCCCGCGCCGGATTCGCCCTCGACCTCGATATTGCCGAGTTCGTCCTGGGCCTTCTTGAGGTTGTCCTGCATGGCCTGGGCCTGCTTCATGAGGCCGGCGAGCTGTCCTTTGTTGAACATGGTGTGTTTTCCTTAGGTTTCGGTTTCGGTTTTCTGGTTAAGCGGGTTTGGTGCTGCCGGGTACGATTTTCGCCCCATGCTCGCGCATCAAGGTCTGGACGAGCGGGTCGTTGCTCACGATTTCTTCGGCCACGCGCTGGCGCTCTGCCGCCGCAGCGGCGTTGCGGCGCGCGGGGCTATCGATGACGGGACCCACCTCCACGCTGAGCTGGCTGGCATGGCCCGCGGCCTCCAGCGCGGTGCGCAGGCGCTCACGCGCCGTGGGCTGGTTCAGCGATTCACGCTCCACGCGGATCATCCAGTGGGCGCCCTGCTCGCCATGGTCGCGACCCACGAGTTGCGACTGCAGCGCCAGCTCGCGCACCAGGGCCGAGATGGCCTCGGCCGCGATGAGCTGCTGCACCGTCGCGTGCCAGACGTCGCCCTCGGGCGTGGGGGTATAGCTCGGGGTGGCGATGCCCGTCACCACGGCCGGCTGCAGGCGCGCACCGGGCTCGGGGGCCGTGCGCACGGGAATGGCGACGACCTCGGGCGCCTGGGACGGCGCGGCCGGGGGCTCCACAGGCATGCGCTGCGCCACCTCCTCCATGGAGCGCACAGGCAGCGCCACGGGGGGCGCGTGCGCGGTCACCACGGGTTCGGGCCTGCTGGCGCTCGGCAGATCCAGGGCCTGCGGGGCCCGCGGGGCCTGCAACGGGGGCGCGGCAGGCGCGGGCGCGGGCGCGGGCTCCTCCACACGCTGCGCCGCAGCGGGCGCGGGCCCGGGTTCAGCCTGCTTCAGAGTTTTTTTTTCCACGGTGCCCGCTGCGGCGTTCTCGGGCTTGAAGGCCAGCAGGCGCAGCAGCGCCATGGTGAGCGCGGCGTATTCGTCGGGCGCGAGGCCCAGTTCGCCCCGGCCGTGCAGGCAGATGCTGTAGAGCAACTGTGTCTCGTCGGCGGGCAGCAGCGCGGCCAGGCGCGCGGTCTCGGCCGCCTCGGGGTCGGAGGCATCCACGGCCTCGGCCATCTGCGGCACGGCCTGCAGCACGGCCATGCGCTGCAGCACAGCGCTCATGTCCTCCAGCGTGGAGGCGGCGGACAGGCCATTGACGCGCAGCGCGTCGGAGGTTTCGACGACGGTCTTGCCATCGCCCAACGCCAGCGCCTCGATGAGACGGAACACGTAGGAGCGGTCCACGCTGCCCAGCATCTGGCGCACGCCCGCCTCCTGCAGTTGGCCGCTACCGAAGGCGATGGCCTGGTCGGTAAGGGAAAGCGCATCGCGCATCGAGCCGCGCGCGGCGCGCGAGAGCAGGCGCAGCGCCTGCGGCTCGGCGGGCACGTTCTCGGTGGCCAGCACGCGGGTGAGGTGCTCCAGCACCGTCTCGGGCGCCATGGGCCGCAGGTTGAACTGCAGGCAGCGGCTGAGCACCGTGACGGGCACCTTCTGCGGGTCGGTGGTGGCGAGCACGAACTTGAGGTACTCGGGCGGCTCTTCGAGCGTCTTGAGCATGGCGTTGAACGCCGTGTTCGTGAGCATGTGCACTTCGTCGATCATGAAGACCTTGAAGCGGCCCTGCACGGGCTTGTACACGGCCTGCTCAAGCAGCCCCTGCACCTCGTCCACACCGCGGTTGGAGGCCGCATCGAGCTCGGTGTAATCGGGAAAGCGCCCGCTGTCGATGTCGGTGCACGCGGAGCACACGCCGCACGGCGTGGCCGTGATGCCGCCCTGGCCGTCGGGCCCCTGGCAGTTGAGCGACTTGGCCAGGATGCGCGACACCGTGGTCTT
>JASLFM010000360.1 GCA_030150585.1 Acidovorax sp. | reverse complement strand
CCACCACGCACAAGAGCCTGCGCGGCCCGCGCGGCGGCATCATCCTCATGAAGGCCGAACATGAGAAGGCGATCAACAGCGCCATCTTCCCCGGCCTGCAGGGCGGCCCGCTGATGCACGTGATCGCGGCCAAGGCCGTGGCCTTCAAGGAAGCGCTGACGCCCGAGTTCAAGGCCTACCAGCAGCAGGTGGTGACCAACGCCCGCATCGTGGCCGAAACGCTGACCCAGCGCGGCCTGCGCATCGTCAGCGGCGGCACGCAGAGCCACGTCATGCTCGTGGACCTGCGCGCCAAGGGCATCACCGGCAAGGAGGCCGAGGCCGTGCTGGGCCAGGCCCACATGACGATCAACAAGAACGCCATCCCGAACGACCCCGAGAAGCCGATGGTGACCAGCGGCATCCGCGTGGGCACGCCCGCGATGACCACGCGCGGCTTCAAGGACGAGGAAGCGCGCCTCACCGCAAACCTGCTGGCCGACGTGCTGGACAACCCGCGCGACGAAGCCAACATCGCCGCCGTGCGCGCCAAGGTCAATGCGCTGACGGCCCGCTTCCCGGTCTACCGCTGACCGCACGCCCCATATGAAGTGCCCCTTCTGCGGCCACTTGGAGACACAGGTCGTTGAAACCCGCGTGTCCGAGGACGGGGACTTCATTCGCCGCCGTCGCCAGTGCGGCGCCTGCGACAAGCGCTTTACCACCTACGAGCGGCCGGAAGTGAACTTCCCGGCCATCGTCAAGAAGGATGGCCGGCGCATCGAATACGATCGCAGCAAGCTACTCGGCTCGTTCAACCTTGCGCTGCGCAAACGCCCCGTGAGCACCACGCAGATCGACACGGCCATCGAGCGCATCGAGGAAAAGCTGCTCAACCTGGGGCAGCGCGAAGTGCTGTCGAGCCGTATCGGCGAGCTCGTGATGCGCGAGCTCAAGAAGCTCGACAAGGTTGCCTACATCCGCTTCGCGAGCGTGTACCGCAGCTTCGAGGACATCGACGAGTTCAAGACCCTCGTCGATGAAGTACGCCGCTGAAGCGGCAGCCGGCACCCCTACTTGACGGTGACCGTCCCCCGCATCATCGGGTGGACGGCGCAGAAATAAGGATAGGTGCCGGGCTTGTCGAATACCAGCGCATATTGATCGTCCGTATCGAGCGCAGGCGACTGCTTGAATGCGCCCGTGGTGCTGACGACCACATGGGCCTCATCGTCGCGGTTGGTCCAAACCACGCGGGTGCCCACGGGCACGGTGATCTCGGCCGGCACAAAGGCGAAATTGCGGATGTCCACCGCCCGATTGGGCATGGCCCCTGCGGCCGCGGCGCCAGCAGGCGGTGCCGCCTGCACCCGGCCCGTACCCGGTAGTGCGGCCACCAGCAACAATTGCAGCAGAGCACGCCGCCCGCCCGAAGAATGTTGAAGTTTTGTCATGACATGGCCTCCTCGGTGACGGCAACTTCGCTCTTGCCCCGCACATGGCGCACCTGGCGGAGGCCCAGGTAAGTCTGCAGCCTGCCGGCCGGCACATCCTGGAGCGGCCCAGGGCCCGAACCCATGCCGGGCGCTGGCTGCGGGTAGGCCGTCGATCGCGCCGTATAGAAGGCGACTGTGCCCTCCACCTTTTGCTGGATCTGGTGGATGTGGCCGTTGAGCACCGTGACCGAGCCGAAGCGCCGCATATACGACAGCGCCTCGCCGCTGTCTTCCGTGCCCCAGCCCCAGGCTGGATACACCGCCCACATGGGCATGTGCGCAAACACCACCAGCGGCGTTTCCGCCGAGCGCCCCGCCAGGTCCTTCTTCAGCCAGGCGAGCTGCTCCGCATCGAGGTAGCCCAGGCCCGCTGCCTGGAGGTTGAGCACGTTCACCAGCGCGACGAAATGGGCGCCGCCATAGTCGAAGCTGTACCAGCCGCCCTGCGTCTGCTTCTGGCCGAAGCGGCTGAAGAAGGCGGCTCCGTTGTCGCCGATCACATCGTGCTCGCCGGGCACATAGAACACCTTGCCGGTCTTCAGCCCCCCCATCAGCGCCTGCGCCGCGTCGAACTCGTCGGCACGCGACAGGTGCGTCAGGTCACCCGTGTGGATGACGAAATCCGGCGGCATGGGCTGCCCATTGATGCGGTCGAGCGCCGCTTTCAGCGTGCCGGCCACATCCATGTTCGGTGCATGGCGAAAGCCGATGTGCGAATCGCTGACCTGCACGAAGCCGAAGCTGGCGTCGGCCGCTGCCGCCTGGCCCATGGCATCGGCATCGCCCATCGCATAGGCCTGCGGCACGCCGCCCTTCATCAGCCAGAGCGTGCCCGCTCCGGCCATGCATTGGAGGACGCGGCGGCGGCTTGGCCGTGTATCCGAATCGGTGAAACGGGGCATGGTGGACTCCATCGGGAATTGGCAGCGAACGCGCCGACCGGCGCTGTTCTGGAAATGCAAGACCGCTGCGAGCGCCGAAATATTCCCGCAGCCCGCACACCCCGTTGCTGTCCTAAACTCTTTCGCTGCGCACCTCGCGCCAGCGGGAATAAACCGCTGACCGCGGCAGTCATGCACCGTATACCGAATGCACGATGACCGAAGATGAAAAGTCCCGACGCTTCGAATCCGTGGCGCTCCCCCACCTGGATGCCGCGTACAACCTTGCGCGCTGGCTCAGCGGCAGCGCCAGCGAGGCCGAAGACCTGGTGCAGGAGGCCTGCCTTCGCGCCCTGCGCCACATTGATGGTTTGCGCGACGGCAATCCCCGGGCCTGGCTGCTGGCCATCGTGCGCAACACCTGGTTCACCGAATGGCGCCGCCGCCAGACCGAAGCCGGGCGAGAGCCGTTCGATGAACTGTTGGACGGCAGCGTCCAACTGGCCGCCTGGGCCGATGGCGGTGCCAATGACCCCGAAACCCAGGCCATGCGCTGCGAAGATGCCGCGGCCGTACAGCAGGCCCTGCGCGCGCTGCCGGTGCCATACCGCGAGGTGCTGGTGCTGCGGGAGCTGGAGGATATGCACTACGCCGATATCGCCAGCGTGGTCGGCATTCCGGTCGGCACCGTGATGTCGCGATTGTCGCGGGGCCGCAGGCTGCTGGCGGCCACGCTGCGCGGTGATGCCAGCGCCCCCGCGCAAGCACCAGACGGTGGGAGCGAATGATGGAATGCCAGGAAGCACGTGACCTGCTCGGAGCCTATGCCGACAACGAACTGGGACTGGCGGACGCCGCCCGGCTGAACCGGCACCTGCAGTCCTGCGCGGCCTGCCGAGCCGAGCTGGCGGCGCTGCACGCGCTGGGCCGCACGCTGCGCGCCCATGTCGCCTACCACCGGGCTCCGCCGGCATTGCGCGCACGGATCACCTCCACGCTGCCCTCCCCGCAGGCGCAGCCGCTACGCGGTGGAGCCCGCCAGGCCAATGGCTGGGGCCTGGCGGCCTGGGCCATGGTGGGCACAAGCGCCGCCGCGGTCGGTGCACTTGCACTGGCGGCAGCGCTGTGGCTGCAGCGGCCCGTGCCGCCACCCACCAGCCCAACGCAGGAGATCGTGGCCAGCCATGTACGCGCACTGCTGTCGGGACACCCGATCGACGTTGTCTCGACCGACCAGCACACGGTCAAGCCCTGGTTCAACGGCCGGCTCGACTATGCGCCGCCGGTACTCGATCTCACCGTGCAAGGCTTTGCACTGGCCGGTGGAAGGGTCGACTATGTCGGCGGACGGCAGGTGGCGGTGCTGACCTACCACTACCGCAAACACCCCATCGACCTCTACGTGCTGCCCGCCGACGTTGCCAGCACCAGCACGCCATCGCAACAGCAGGCAGGCTACGCGCTGGCCAGCTGGCCGGCGGGCTCCATGCGTTGCTGGGCCATCACCGACGCCGCGCCCGACGCGCTGCACGCGTTCACGCAGGCCTGGCGGATGCAGTGGCAGGAAACCAGGCAAGAATAGCCCGGCTCACGTCCCTGCACGCACAATGCGGTCGGCCCGCGGCGGCGCCACGGGGCTGTGCTCGCGGAAATAGGCCTCGAACGCATCGAGGTCCTGTCCGCCGCCCACCGCGTCGCGCCCCTGGGTGAACACCGTGAAGTTGTCGCCCCCCGTGGCCAGGAAGCTGCTGAGCACCACGCGCACCACGTCCTGGCTCGCAATG
>JASLFM010000223.1 GCA_030150585.1 Acidovorax sp. | reverse complement strand
TGCTGTACTGCGGCGCGGGCCACCCGCTGTTCGGCCAGCCGCCCGCCGTGCACCAGGCGCTGGACTGGGACGCCGTGCGCGCCTACCAGTTCGCGGGCCTGGGCTACCACTTGCCCAACATGGAGCTGAGCCACCAGGCGCGCCTCACGCGCAGCGCCACGGGGTTCGACCAGGAGTCGATCGCTACGCTCATCCTCTCGGGCCGCTACCTGGGCTTTCTGCCCGACCACTACGCCGAGGCCTTCGAGCGCCAGGGCCGCATGCAGGCCGTCAAGCCCGAGGAGTTCCGCTATGCCTGCCAGTTCGTGAGCCTGGTGCGCCGCTCGCCGGAGCCGTCACGGGCGGCGCAGGCGTTTCAGCGGTGTTTGGCGGTGGCGCATGGGGGGCGGTAGGCGCGTGTGGGTGAGGGCGGGTTCTGCTTGCAGCCAGACGCAGAAGTTCCGTTTTACTCAACAATACAGAATTTCGGCCGCTACGCCAGTTGGTTGTGTATCCGGATGACAGGAGCGGAATCCTCTGTTTAGCAGCAAGGGGGAGAGCATCAGCTTCGCTAATGCTGATCACAAGGTAGAGGAGTGCGGCTGTGAGCAGAGGCTATAACTCCACCTCAGCAAAGTATTGCCGTGCGAGGTTCAGGATCGCGGGTCACGAATGATTCGGGCAGGACTTCCATAGAGAATGATAACTTTATCGTTCTCCTGAAATCGGGGTTCTGGGCCCTGGGTTACCGTCAGCAGCGTGCCATTAGTAGTTGAGACCACATACTCCATGCCGAGTTGATTGGCCCCGCTCTGTTCAATCGCGGATCCGATCAATGTGCCAGCAACCGCGCCGCCAATAGCGCCGAGCGTGTTTGCTCTGGCACCTCCACCGACGCTTGATCCTGCAACAGCGCCGGCCACGCCTCCAACGGCACCGCCGGCGCCTGTGTTGGTGTTGATTGTGACCTGACGAGCACTCACGATGATGCCTGGAACGCTGCGGTTCACTTGACCGACCGAGCCCACCGAATAGGTGCTCGGATCAGTTGTACTCGCACAGCCCACAACAGCAAGCGATATACATAAAACTGCTGCGCGCATGATTACTTCTTCTCGTTGGGAAACATGGGTTTCTCTACATCAACTGTTTCTACCGCCTGGAGGAACTGCTTAATGTTGTTCTGTGCCGCGCGGTTAATCGATTCGCGAGCGCGCACCATGCCGACGAAAGCGTGGTTCATAGGGACTACACCAGTAGATGCAATTTCCTGCGTGTAAATGATGCCGCCAGTGGCACGGTCGATGATTTCGTAGCGAGCAATCGACTTGGAGGTCATTTCCAGGCCAAAGGCGGGGATGTCAAATGCGAGGATTTTTACCTGGATGCTTACCTTGTTTTTCGACTCATCCTTAAAGATTGCCATCCGGTCAAGTGCTTCCTGCAACGACTCCTTCCAGAAGTTTGTGATGCCCTCAATGCCTACAGGCATGTCACCCTTCTTTTCGTCGGGCCGCGCTAGGGTGACAGTGATAGCTTTCACCTCGGCATCGACTTTCTTGCTAGACACCCCAACGTCGGGAACAGAAAAATTCAACGGCGGAGGAGGAGTTGCGCAACCTGCGGCGAGTATGGCAAGAGAGGCAGCAACTAGAACACGGAAGAGACGCATAGAAACTCCATAACGATGTTTCTAAATGTTAACAGCAACTTCTTGCAGAAATCTTGCAAGGAGAGCGTAGGTGATGTCGGCAAAGCTTTTTAGGCGCTACGCGGAAGAACCACCGTGAGCTGCAAGACTAGGGGGCCTAGCTGTGTGTATTGGTCTGTCCGATGTGCGTAGTCGCATTCACCATACGCGGCTGTCATCACTGGGGAGGCTACTAGAGACACTCTCAAATAGCACAGCTACCTACTAAGTGGAAAAGGTGCTTAACCTGCGGGATGCCGGCTTCCGGCAGTAACCGCACATATCTGTAGTTGACAGCGGTCAAAACTCCAGCAATTAGCGCCCACGGCCAACGTTGATTCGCATCAATTCCCTCCGGCCGTTCCTACAATTTCGGCATGTGCAGGCCGGCCTTCCGTTCACGTGGGTGCGCCCGCCCGCCACGGCGCGGGTGGCGCCAGGGGTTGGCGGGTCTGCTGTGGGCTCTCAGCGCGGCTTTGCCTGCCCTTCCCACATGGGCTGCCACGGCCAGCGCAGCGGCGCACGCCGCGCTCCAACCCGAGATCCGCATCGGCGTGCTTTCGGTGCTGAACGATGAAGATGCGCAGCGCCAATGGCAGCCGCTGGTGGATGGCCTGGCGCATGCGCTGGGCGGTGTGCGCGTGCGGCTGCAGGCGCTGGCGCCTGCCGCGCTGGAATCGGCCGTGGCGCGGGGGGCGCTCGATTTCGCGGTGACCAACCCCGGCCACTATGTGGTGCTGGAGGCGCGCCATGGTGCGGCGCGCATTGCCACGCAGTCGGCGGGCGCGGGGGGCGATCCGGCGCATGCCGTGGGCTCGGCCGTGGTGGTGCGGGCCGATGCGCCCCAGCAGCCCGCCAAGCTGGCGGCGCTGCGCGGGCGGCGCGTGGCGGCCGTGGCCGAGGATGCGTTCGGCGGCTACCAGCTCGCGGCGGCCGAGTGGCTGCGCCAGGGGCTCGACGCCGAGGCGGGCGGCCTGCGGCGCGTGTTCACGGGCTACCCCATGCAGCGCGTGGCGCAGGCCGTGCTGTCGGGCGAGGCCGATGCGGGCATTCTGCGCACCTGCCTGCTGGAGCAGTGGGTGCAGGCGGGCCAGGTGCCCGCGGGCGCGCTGCGCGTGGTGCCCGCGCCTACGCAGGGCACGGCGGTGCCGACGAGCTGCCAGGCCTCCACGCCGCTGTACCCGGGCTGGGCCTTCGCGGCGCTGGCGGGCACGCCGCCGGAGCTGTCGCGCACGGTGCTGCTGGCGCTGCTCGCCCTGCCGGCCGATGCGCGGGGCGGGCGCTGGTCGGTGCCGGCCGACTACCAGCGCGTGCACGACGCGCTGCGCGCGCTGCAGGTGGAGCCCTATGCGTTTCTGCGCGAGACGCGGCTGCAGGCCCTGCTGCGCCGCTACTGGCCGCTCGCCGCCGCCGTGCTGGCGCTGCTGCTGGCGGGCGCGGCCTACCTGCTGCGCGTGGAGGTGCTGGTCAAGCGCCGTACGGCCGAGCTGACGCGCAGCCTGCGCGAACGCGAGCGCATGGCGGCCCAGGTGGCGCAAAGCCAGGAGGCGGTGCACCACCTCGCGCGGCTGTCGATCCTGGGCGAGCTGGCGGCCACGCTGGCGCACGAGCTGAACCACCCGCTGGCCACCATTGCCAACTACGCGGCCGGGTTGCGGCGGCGCGCGGCGCGCGGCGTTCTTGCGCCTCAGGCGCTCGACGAGGCGCTGGGCGCCATGGCCGATGAGACGGAGCGTGCCGCCCGCGTGATCGGCGGTGTGCGTGCGCTGGCGCGCAAGCGCGCGGCCGTGCGCCAGCGGCTCGACGCGGTGGCCGTGGCGCGCGATACGGTGGCGCTGTTCCAGGGGCTGCTCGCGCAGGCGCCGCCCGTAGCCGTCACCGTGGCGCCAGGGGCCGAGGCGCTGCGCGCGTTCGGCGATGCGCAGCAGATCCAGCAGGTGCTGCTGAACCTGCTGCAGAACGCGCTGGACGCGCACCGTGCGGCGGGCCGGGCGCTGGCGCCCATTGCGCTGCACATCGGCGTGGAGGACGGCTGCCTGGCCCTCGCCGTGCAGGACCAGGGCGCGCCGCTGGCGCCCGAGGCGCTGGCGCGGCTGTTCGAGCCCTTCCACACCACCAAGCCCGACGGCCTCGGCCTGGGCCTGTCCATCAGCCGGGGCATTGCCGAGGCGCATGGCGGCGCGCTGCACGCGCGGCCCGTGCCACCGGAAGAGGGCGGCGGGCTGCGCATGGTGCTGCTGCTGCCGTTGGCGGCTTCGGGTGCCACCGCCATCCAGGCTGTACCCCTCCAGGAATTCGCGACATGACTGCTTCCTCCGCACCCATCATCCACGTGGCCGACGACGATGCGCACTTCCTGCGCTCGCTGCTGTTCATGATCGAGGGCCTGGGTTTCGCGGCCGTGGGCTACCCCTCGGCCGAGGCCTT
>JASLFM010000085.1 GCA_030150585.1 Acidovorax sp. | reverse complement strand
CACGCGCGTGGACGTCGTTGCCGACGGCGGCCGGGGCGATGCTCGGGGCTTGCAGGCGGCCATCGAGCGGGCCTTCGCCGAGATGCAGCGCCTGGAGGCACTGCTGAGCCGCTACCGGGCGGACAGCGCCATCAGCCGCATCGGCGCATCGGCCGGGCGTCGCGCCGTCCCGGTGCCGCCCGAGGCGATGGCTGTGCTGCGCGCCGCGCTGCGGGTGTACCGCGAGAGCGCTGGCGCGTTCGACCCCACGGTCGGCGCGCTGGACGGCTGGCATTTCGAGCCGGGCCGGCAGGCCGTGCCCGCGCCTGCCGAGATCGCCGACGCGCTGCGCCGCATCGGCGCGCGCGACCTGGTACTCGACGAGCGGGCCGGCACCGCGTACCTGGCACGGCCCGGCATGGCGCTGGACCTGGGCGGCATCGCCAAGCTGCCCATCCTCGCGGCCGGGCTGCGCGTGCTTCGGCGCGAAGGCGTGACCAATGCGCTGGTCAACGGCGGCGGCGACGTGCTTGTCTCGGGGCATCTGCAAGGCAGGCCCTGGCGTGTGGGCGTGCGCGATCCGCGCGCGCCCGAGCGGCTGCTGGGGGTGCTGGAGGTCGAGGACGGCGGGGTGGTGGCGTCTTCGGGCGACTATGAGCGCGGCTTCGTGCGCGGCGGGCGCCGCCTGCACCATGTGCTCGACCCGCACACGGGCTGGCCGACCACGGGCGTGCACGGCGTGGCGTTGCTCGCGCGCAGCGTGGAGGCCGTCAACGGATGGGGCGCCGCGCTGATGGTGCAGGGGCCGGCTGCCGCGCCTGCCTGGAGCGCGCGCCATGTGGACGTCGGTGTCCTAGTGGCCGCGAGCGACGGCGCGGTGTGGCGCTCGCCGCGCATGGCGGCGGCGCTGCGCGCCGCATAGCATCCGTCAGGTGCCGGGCCGCTGCGCCTGCTCGCACGCCACCTTGCACTGCTCGCGATCAGCCAGTGTGGCGCCAAAGCGCACGGCGCTCAGGCAGCCGCCCCAGACGCAGCCGGTATCAAGCCCGAGCAGGTCGGTCCGGTCCATCCAGCCCAGCGTGGACCAGTGGCCGAAGGCCACGAGCGTGCCAGCGCTGCGGCGGCCCGGTGCGTCGAACCAGGGCAGCAGCCCCTCGGGCGGCGTGGCCGCGCTCTCGGTGCTCTCGAAGTCCATGGCACCGTCCGGCGTGCAAAAGCGCAGCCGCGTGAGCGCGTTGACGATCACGCGCAGCCGGTCCGTTCCCGCCAGATCATCGCTCCAGCGGTCGGGCGTGTTGCCGTACATCGTGTGCAGGAAGGCCTCCAGGCCCGGGCCGCGCAGCACGGCATGCACCTCGGCGGCGCGCGCGAGCGTATCGTCGGCGCTCCAGGCGGGCAGCACGCCCGCGTGCACCATGAGCAGGCGCTCGCCCGCGTGCAGGTGCTCGCGCGCGAGGGGCTGCTGGCGCAACCAGTCGAGCAGGGTGTCGCGGTCGGGGGCTTCGAGCACCTGGGCAAGCGTGTCGCGGCGTGAGGGCTTGCGCGCGCCGTAGGCCGCCGCGAGCAGGTGCAGGTCGTGGTTGCCCAGCAAGGGGCGCACCGCGTCGCCCAGCCCCATGCAGCGACGCAGCACGGCCAGGGAGTCCGGGCCCCGGTTCACAAGGTCGCCCAGCAGGTAGGCGGTATCGCGGCTGGGAGAAAAATCGATATGGGCCAGCAGGCGCTCGAATGCGCTGCCGCAGCCCTGGATATCGCCGATACAGTACAGTGCCATGGTGTTCTTTACTCTTTCCTGATTCATGGATTTTCTGCTGATCGCGCTGCTGACCCTGCTCAATGGCGTGTTCGCAATGTCGGAGCTTGCGCTGGCATCGAGCCGCAAGGCGCGTTTGACGGCCATGGCCGAGAGCGGCGACAAGGGCGCCCGCGCGGCGCTGGATTTGCTCGACAACCCCACGCAGTTTCTCTCGTCGGTGCAGGTCGGCATTACCTCCATCGGCATGCTCAACGGCATTTTGGGCGAGGCGGCTTTCAGCGACGACCTGGCGCGCTGGCTGCAGGCACTCGGCGCGCCCGAAAAAGCGGCGGGTATTTCGGCCACCGCGCTGGTGGTCACGGTGATTACCTTCATCACCATCGTTTTTGGCGAACTCGTGCCCAAGCGCATCGGCCAGCTGTACCCCGAGGCGGTTGCGCGGCTCGTAGCGCGTCCCATGGCTGGGGTGGCGCGCGTGGCCAAGCCTTTCGTGCGCCTGCTGTCCCTCTCCACGCAGGCCGTGCTCAAGCTGCTGCGCATCGACAACGCTGCGGGACGGGCCGTGACCGAGGAGGAAATTGCCGCAAGCCTGGAGGAGGGCCGGGAGGCGGGCGTGATCGAGCACCACGAGCACCAGATGGTGCAGAACGTGTTCCGGCTCGACGACCGTTCGCTGACTTCGCTCATGGTGCCGCGCTCCGACGTGGACTGGCTCGATGCGGCGCTGCCGGTCGCTGCCGCGCTGCGCCTCGCCGGCGCGGGAAAAGGCAAGGGCTCGCACTCCTGGTATCCCGTGTGCCGCGGCTCGCTGGACGACGTGGTGGGCGTGGTCAGCGTGGCGCAGCTGCTGGCCTTGGGGCCCGAGGCGCCGGGCTCGCTCGAAGACCATGTGACGCCGGCCTCCTTCGTTCCCGAAACCCTCAGTGGCATGGAATTGCTGGACCAATTCCGGGCCCGGTCGGGCCGGCTGGTTTTCGTGGTGGACGAATATGGCGTGGTGCAGGGCATCATGACGCCGCGCGACCTGCTCGAAGCCATTACCGGAGAGCTCCAGCCCGGCGCTGCCAGCGACGCCTGGGCCACGCAGCGCGAGGATGGCTCGTGGCTGCTCGATGGCCTGATGCCGGTTTCCGAGTTGAAGGCGCGCCTCGATATTCGGGATTTACCGGAAGAGGACCGCGGACGCTATAACACGGTGGCCGGGTTGCTTCTGGCCGAATCGGGCCATTTGCCCAGCGTGGGTGAACGCATTGCCTGCGCAGGCTGGGTATTCGAAGTCCTCGATTTGGATGGCAAGCGCATCGACAAGGTATTGGCGCAGGTGGATGGCGAGCAGCGGGCTTGAGCGCTGCGGGTAAGTGATTGTGGAAATTGCGTATATATGAATCTCTGCATTGTCCGGGCATTATTCATATAATCAAGCGTCATTCACCTTTTCCTTGCCACACCATGACCACTTCCTACAAAGAGCTGCTGAAGCAGCGCGACGCCCTGGAGCAACAAATCAATGAAGCCCGCCGCCGCGAGCTGGCGGACGCGATTTCCAAGGTACGTGCGATCGTGGCCGAATATGGCCTGTCCGCCCAGGATGTGTTTCCTGCGGGCCGTGCACCCCGCGCCGCATCCGGCACGGGAGCCAAGGTGGCGCCCAAGTACCGCAATCCCGCCACGGGCCAGACCTGGACCGGCCGCGGCAAGGCGCCCAAGTGGATTCAGAACGAGGACCGCGAGAAGTTTGCGATCTGATACCTATGGTCTGAGTGGGGATTCGTCCCACGGCAATTAAGTCCGCTTTGCGGACTTTTTTGTTTTTGAAATACTATGAATACAAATAATTCCGTAGTTCGAATTATTCGAATTCGCGCGTCGCGCATTTTGGCGGTGATATGCAGCCGTAACGGCCAAAATCGCACCGGTTCGGTGCGCCGTGGCGCAGGCAATGCGTTTTGATGCCCCTACTATTGCACGTCCGTGGAGGACTGCGAGAATAGCCTGTCACCTATTCCCCCACTGACAGGAGCTTTCCATGGCCTCGCCGTCGTCCCCCACCGAACGCCACGCCTTTGCCGCTACCCTCCAGGAGTTCCAGACCGCCTCAGGCCGCACGGGCAAGCTGTACTCGCTGCCCGCCCTGGCCCGGAAGTTCCCAGGGATTGCGCGTTTGCCGGTATCGATCCGGATCGTGCTGGAATCGGTGCTGCGCAACTGCGATGGACGCAAGGTGACAGCCGAGCATGTGGAACAGCTGGCCCGCTGGCAGCCCCAGGCAGAACGCAAGGACGAAATTCCTTTCGTCGTGGCGCGCGTGGTATTGCAGGATTTCACCGGCGTGCCCTTGCTGGCCGATTTGGCGGCCATGCGCAGCGTGGCCCAAAAACTCGGTAAAAACCCCAAGAAAATAGAGCCGCTGGTGCCTGTGGACCTCGTGGTGGACCATTCGATCATGGTTGACCACTACGGCACCAAGAAGGCGCTGGACCTCAACATGAAACTCGAATTCCAGCGCAACCGCGAGCGCTATGAATTCATGAAATGGGGCATGCAGGCGTTCGATACCTTCGGTGTGGTGCCACCCGGTTTTGGCATCGTCCACCAGGTGAATCTCGAATACCTTGCGCGCGGCGTGCACCGGCGCAAGGACGGTGTGGTTTACCCCGATACCCTCGTCGGCACGGACAGCCACACGACCATGATCAATGGCATTGGCGTGGTGGGCTGGGGCGTGGGGGGTATCGAGGCCGAGGCGGCCATGCTGGGCCAGCCTGTGTATTTCCTCACGCCCGATGTGGTGGGTTTCGAATTGACGGGGCGTTTGCGCGAGGGTGTTACAGCCACCGACCTCGTGCTCACGGTGACTGAAATCCTGCGCCGCCACAAGGTGGTGGGTAAATTCGTGGAGTTCTTCGGCGAGGGCACCCGCACGCTTTCGCTGCCCGACCGGGCCACCATCGGCAACATGGCGCCCGAATATGGCGCCACCATGGGTTTCTTCCCCGTGGACGAGAAGACCATCGATTACTTCAAAGGCACGGGCCGCAGCAAAGCCGAAATCGAAGCCTTCGAGGCCTATTTCAAGGCCCAAGGCCTGTTCGGCGTGCCGCAGGCGGGCGAGATCGACTATTCCCAGGTCGTGCGCCTGGACCTTGGCGACGTGGCGCCGAGCCTGGCAGGCCCCAAGCGGCCCCAGGACCGCATCGAGATCGGCAACGTCAAGGCACAGTTCACCAGCCTGTTCAGCAAGCCCGCCGCCGAGAACGGCTTCAACCAGCCGGCCGAGCGCCTGGCGCAGCGCCACCGCGTGGGCTGCGGCGAGGGAGGGGCTGCCACCGAGGCACCCCAGCCCCAGCCGGGCGCGGCGCGGCCCGTGGTCGAGATGGTGGGCAACCGCCCCACCCTGGAGACCGCGCACGCCGACGCGCAAGCCGCCACGGTGTGCGAACTGCCGACTGACGACAGCAAGGCGCTGCGGATCGGCAATGGCGATGTGCTGATCGCCGCCATCACGAGCTGCACCAACACGTCCAACCCCAGCGTGCTGCTGGCGGCCGGCCTGCTGGCCAAGAAGGCCGTGGAGGCGGGGCTCAAGGTACAGCCGCACATCAAGACCTCGCTCGCGCCCGGCTCGCGCATCGTGACCGAATACCTGGCCGAGACGGGCCTGCTGCCCTACCTTGAAAAGCTGGGCTTCGCCGTGGCGGGCTACGGCTGCACCACCTGCATCGGCAATGCGGGCGACCTCACGCCCGAACTCAACGAGGCCATCACCAAGAACGATCTCGTCTGCGCCGCAGTGCTCTCGGGCAACCGCAATTTCGAGGCGCGCATCCACCCCAATCTCAAGGCCAACTTCCTTGCGAGCCCGCCGCTTGTGGTGGCCTATGCAATCGCGGGCACGGTGCTCAAGGACCTCATGACCGAGCCCGTTGGCAAGGGCAAGGGCGGGCGCGATGTGTACCTGGGCGACATCTGGCCGTCGAGCGAGGAGATCCACGCGCTCATGCGCCATGCGATGAACGGCAAGGCGTTCCGCGAGAACTACGGCAAGGTCAAGAGCGACCCGGGCAAGTTGTGGAGCGCGATTCGCGGCGTAGACGGCACGACCTACACCTGGCCGCGCAGCACCTACATTGCCGAGCCGCCGTTTTTCAGCCAGTTTTCGCTGGCCCCTGCGGCCAATGGCACCGGGCACGAGGGGGTGCAGGGCGCGCGCATCATGGCGCTGTTCGGCGATTCGATCACTACCGACCACATCTCGCCCGCCGGCTCCATCAAGGAAAGCTCGCCCGCGGGCCAGTGGCTGCTCCAGCATGGCGTGATGAAGCAGGACTTCAACAGCTACGGCGCACGGCGCGGCAACCACGATGTGATGATGCGCGGCACTTTCGCCAACGTTCGTATCAAGAACCTCATGATTCCGCCCAAGGCCGACGGCTCGCGCGAGGAAGGGGGCGTCACCCTGTTCCAGAACGAGGGCCCGCTGCAGGGCGAGAAGATGTTCATCTTCGATGCGGCCATGCGCTACATCGAGCAGGAGACGCCCACCGTGGTCTTCGCGGGCGAGGAATACGGCACGGGATCGAGCCGCGACTGGGCCGCCAAGGGTACGCAGCTGCTCGGCATCAAGGCTGTGGTGGCCAGGAGTTTCGAGCGCATTCACCGCTCCAACCTCGTGGGCATGGGGGTGCTGCCGCTGCAGTTCCAGGGCTCGGATTCGTGGGAATCGCTGGGCCTTACGGGCAGCGAGCGCATCGATGTGCGGCCCGATCCAGCGCTTACGCCGCAAAGCGATGCCACGCTCGTCATCCACCGGGACGACGGCACCCGGCACGAAGTCACGGTGAAGCTGCGCATCGACACGCCCATCGAAGTCGACTACTACCGCGCCGGAGGCATCCTGCCCTATGTACTGCGTCAACTGCTGAGCGCCTGATCGGAGCCACAATTGCGTTGATGAAAAAGCAGGTGTTGATCGCGGGCGGCGGCATTGGTGGCCTGGCCGCCGGCATAGGCGCCGCGCGCGCGGGCTGGGAGGTGCGGCTGTTCGAGCGTGCGGCAGCGTTCAGCGAGGTGGGGGCCGGCGTGCAGCTCGGGCCCAACGTGGTCCGCCGGCTGCAGGCCTGGGGTTTGCAGGCCCCGCTGCAGGCCGTGGCGGCCTTCCCTCCGCGCCTTGCGGTGCGCTGCGCGCTCAGCGGCGCGCAGCTCGCGGCGCTGCCGCTCGGGCCCACGGCCGTGCAGCGCTACGGCGCGGCCTATGCCACGATCCACCGGGCCGACCTGCACGCGCTGCTGCTCCAGGGCCTGCAGCAGTACCCCGACGTACACCTGAACCTCGACCAGGCGATTGAGAGCCACAGGGAGTCCGACGGCGCCGTCACCGTGCGCACCCATTGCAACAAGATCATCGAGGGCGACGCCCTTGTGGGGGCCGACGGTGTGCGCAGCCGCACTCGGGCGCAACTGCTCGGCGATGGGCCACCGCGTGTGACGGGCCACCTGGCCTACCGCGTGGTCGTGCCGCAGCAGGCCCTGCCCCAGCGTCTGCGCGCCACCGAGGTCACGGCCTGGATGGGGCCGCGCCTGCACGTGGTGCAGTACCCCGTGCGCCGTGGCGAGCTGCAGAACGTGGTGGCCGTCATCGAAGGCCCGCCGCCGGAGGACCTGGACACCTGGGACCATGGCGCCAACGCGGCGGACCTGGAGGCTGCGCTTGCGGGCACCTGCAGCGCACTGCAGGACCTCCTGCGTGGCGTGCCCGAGGCGGGCGGCGGCTGGCGCCTGTGGCCGTTGGCAGACCGTGCACCCGTGCGTTCCGCGGCGCAGATGGCCCAAGGCCTGGTCGCCCTGCTGGGCGATGCAGCCCACCCCATGCGCCCTTACCTCGCCCAGGGTGCGGGCATGGCCATCGAGGACGCCGCCGAGCTGCAGCGCGCGCTCAGCATGCACGACCTCGAAGTGCCGCTGCGCCTCACCCGTTATGCACTCAACCGCTGGCAGCGCAATGCGCGCGTGCAGGCGCGCTCGCTGCGCAACGGCCGCATCTTCCACGCGACGGGGCCTATGCGGTGGGGGCGCGATCTGTCGCTGCGCCTGCTGGGCGAGCGTCTGCTGGATCTGCCCTGGCTGTACCGGGGCGATGGCTCCAGCGCCAGTTTGCTGTAGATGCTCTGCTATTGATAGCTGCTTGCGCTGGATGCGCGGGCACTAGAGCATTTTTTGAATCCAATCCCGCTGGGCAGATCAATGCCGGGGCGATGGCAGCACGCGGAAGGCCAGCGCCCCGCCAGCCAGCATGGCTGCGATGGTGAGCATCACCGCCGTGTACGGATCGGCGGCGCGCGCCTGCGCAACCGATGCGGCCAGGCCCGTGACCCACTGCATGAGCGCCACGCCGAGGAACATGGCCATGGTGAACACGGCCATAGCGCGCCCGGTCATCGCAGCGGGGTAGGCCGAGCGCACGTCGGCATACTGCAGCACGATATAGCCCGAGAGCACTCCCACGGCCACCGCGCCGCCCACGTCCATCCAGGCGCTGTGCAGCAGCGCGATGGCGAGGAACAGGCCCGCCATGAGCACCGTGCCGCCGATGATCCAGCGCCGACGCCGCGCAGCGCCCGGATCGAGCCGCCCGAACAGCGCGGGCCCGAACAGCGATACCAGCGAGACGGCCAGGGCCACGTTGCCGCTTTGCACCAGCGAGAACGCATGCCGCTCGATGAGCAGCGGTCCGAGCCACAGCCCTCGCAGGGCAAGGAACGCGGCGTAGGTCACGAGCCCCAGCAGCATGATGCCAACTGTGTGCGGCAGCAGGAACAGCGCGCCGAAGCCGCGCACGGCTGCACCCAGCGACTCGCGCGGCCCCGCGTTCGCGGCCTGCACGGGCTCATGCACGCGCCAGAAAATCAGCAGCCATGCCAGCGTTGCGAGGCCCGCGAGCACCGCGAAGCCCATGCGCCATGACGACTGCTGCACCAGCCAAGCGAGCGGCGTGCCCGTGAACAGCATGCCCAGCCCGCCCAGGCCCATAGCCACGCCCGACACGATGGCGAAGCGCTGCGGCGCGAAATAGCGCGCGATGAACACCGTGCAGACGAGGAAGGCTGGCGCGCAGCCCACGCCGATCAGCACCTGGCCCAGCAGCACCATGCCGTAGCCTGGCGCCAAGGCAGAGAGCAGCGCCCCCGCCACCGTGAGCGGAAATGCCGCCAGCACCGTGCGGCGTACGCCGAAGAGGTCGATGCCGATGCCCATGAACAGCTGCATGCCGCCGAACGCAAAGGCAAAGGCGCCCGCGAACAGGCCCAGAGCCTGGGGCGACAGCCCGAACTCGGCCTGCAGCCCGGTCGCAATGATGGCGGTGATGGTGCGAAACGCCTGGCTCAGCGCGAAGCCCGACACCAGCGCGAGCAGCATGGTCCAGGCAGTGCGGGCGGGCAGCGCGGTGGCATGGGGAGGGGAGGGCGGCACGGGTGGAGGCGGGCGTTGGCAACAGCCCCCAAGGCTACACGAGCCGCGTGCATCCTGCCCAGGCGCGCAATGCGCAGGGCGTGCGGCACCGTCAATGGCACAGGTCCAGGAACAAGGCGCTGTCGGGCGCCCCCTGGTGCTGCCGCGCGCGAAAGCCCGTGAGGTGTGCGGGCACGCTCCACCAGTAGCTCAGCGGGCTGCCGGGGTCGAAAGCCGTGGCCAGGCTGGGCCAGGGCGGCATGGCGGGGCTGGCGCCGCGCGGCAGGGTCTGTTCGGGGTCCTCCTCGTGGTGCGGCCCCTGTAGGGTGTGCCGCGCTGTGGCTTCGAGCTGCTGGTCCAGCAACTCGGCGGGCCAGCGCTGGTGCTGGGCCTGTTCGATCACGGCCGCCCATTCCTGTACCAGGACGCCGGCACGGGGCAGCAGCTCCGGCAGGCTGTCACGGTCCAGGGCCAGTGTGACCACGAGCGGGAATTTGCGCCCTACGCGATCGAAAGACGGCGCCCAGACGCCCAGCTGGCTGTGCGCGATCGCGGGCTGTTCGGGCAGCAGGAATGCCCATTTGGGCGCGCGCTGCCAGATATCGGGCATCTGCTGCGCATGCAGGGCTGCAAGCGCCTCCAGGCCCGCGGCGCTCCAGCGGTCCCAGAACTGCTGCAGGCCGTAGGGCATGCGTCGCGCTGCGAAGTCGCCCACGCCAGGCAGCTTGCCGTACCAGGCGCAGCGGGCAGGGAGGTCGAGGGGAAGGGCAGCGGACACGCTCTTACACCTTTCCGGGGCAGGCAAAGGCTTCGAGTTGGGGCAGGCGCAGGGGGTTGCGCACCGATTGCGCGGCGAACTCGATGGACACGGTGCGCCCGCCATCGATCGCGAAGTTCACGAGCAGCTTCTCGGGCGCACCGCCGGACTGCACCTGGCCGCGGTCGATGAGGCGGTGCAGGGCCCAGAAGCCGTCGGTCGCGATCACCTGGGGCGGGCTGCCCTTGGCCGGCGTGACGCTGAGCTTGACCTGGTTGGTGCCGCGCGGCCCGGGCCAGCTGATGCGGCTCGATGCGTCGGCGCCGGGAGTGGCGCTGAGCACCTGGCCGTCCACGTCGAGATCGAGCTTGTCCGCGCCGCCGAGCTGGACCACGCGCACGATGAGGTCGAACTTGACGCTGCGGCTGCCTGGCGCGAAAAACGCATCGCGGATGGTGGCGGCACGCTGGAACTGCGCCACGTCGGCAGCCGAACCCGCGCCCGCGCCCTCGGGGCCGGGGCGCGGCGCCCAGGTGCTGCGCGAGGTGTCCACATAGGGTGCGAGGTTCTTCTGGAAGGTGTCGTCCATGAGCCCGCCCGGCGCGAAGACCTGGGCGAAGTCGTTGGCCTGCACGTCCTGCCGGGCGCTGCGCACGAAGGGGTAGCGCCCGCTGATGACGGCGCCGCAGGTCTGGCCCACGCTGCCCTTGATGGCGGCATTGGCCGTGCTGCGCGTGCCGCCGGCTACCTGCTGCGAGGCCTGGCCGACCAGGCCCTCGAGCACGTTGCGCACGGGCGGGGGCATGCGCGCGGCTTCGGTGCGCAGGCGGTTCTCGGCGTCCTGGGTGCGCGGCACCAGGCCGCCGCGCAGCGCGCTCTCGGCTGCGACCAGGCTGGCCTGGTACTCCTCGATGACCTTGGCGAGGGCATCGACCGGTGCTGTGCCCGGCGGCCCCTTGGTGAGCGCATGCAGCGGCGCGAAGGGGCCGTCCACCATCATCTCGATGCGGTCCTCGGTGGCGGCCGCGCTGCCCAGGGCCACGCCGGCGGCGCTGCTCACTTCCTGCTTGAGGCGGTTGAGCTTCTCCACGGCCTGGCCCACGCTGCCGGCGCTGCCGGTCTCGGTGGGCGTGAGCCGTGTCTCGCGCGCGGCCGCGCGGGTGAGCAGCAGCAGTGGCGAGTCGGGCGAGGACAGCAGCCGCGCCATCTGGATCGTCTCGGCCAGGCTGGCGCGCGGCAGCAGGCGCACGTCGCCCAGGTAGTCCTGCCAGGTGCGCGCGTACTCCGTGAGGTACAGGCGCTTGATCTGCTGCGTGCTCTGCAGCAGTTCGATAGGGTTGGGGGCCGCCACGGTGCTGCGCGCGGGGGCGCGGCCCAGCACCCAGGCATCTTCCTGGCTGAGGTCGGCCAGGGCGCCGGCCAGCTCCTTCTGGAACTGCTGGTAGCCGCGCGGCGTGTAGAGGCCCGGAATGCCCGCGTTGAGCGGCTGGCGGCTGGCACGCGTGAGCACGTTGGGGGCCTCGGCGCCGGCCACGCCCGCAATGCTGAACTCGGGCAGCTCGGGCCCCAGCAGGCGCGCCTTGATGCGGCTGTAGGCGCGGCTGGCGGGGGGCTGCTGGCCGAGCACCTCGCGCGCCTGGCGCACCAGCTCGCGCTGTTGGGGGTAGGGCGAGACCAGCATGCGGCCCTGCAGCAGGGCATCGAGGTGGGTATCGAGCTGGCGGCGCTGCTCCAGCGTGGCGGCGCTTTGGCTGCGGTCCCAGTCGGCGCGGATCCAGAGCTTGAGCGCGTCGGCATCGAAATGCCCCTCGCCGCCCAGCATCAGGTAGGCCTTGAGGGCCTGGTAGAGGTAGTCGGCGTTGCCTTGCGGGGCCTGGCGCAGCAGGCTTTCCAGGCGCAGTGCCACACGGGGCAGCAACGCGTCTTCAAGCAAGCGGCTATAGGCCTGCCGGCCGCCGGCCTCGAGCTTGTCGCCCTGGTACAGCCCCCAGCGGTAGGACCAGGGCACCGCGTCGGGGGGGAAGGCATCGCTCCAGGCCACCGTGCGCGCCTGGTTGAGCAGCGGCAGCAGCGCTGCCACGTCGTCGCTGGGGGCAGCGGGCACCTTTTGCGTCTCGGCCGCTAGCGCCTGGGCCTTGTCGCTCACTTCGGCGATGTAGCGCAGGTTGTTGCCATAGCTGACCCAGGGCGACCAGGCGATGTTGGCGCCCACGAACAGCAGCGCGCATGCGCCCAGCCCCGCCCAGCGCAGCGCAGCTGCGCGCCGCTCGGCCGCGAGGTTGCGCCCCGCGATGAAGTGTTCGGGGAAGACGACCTGCTGCAGCAGGTCCTGCAGGAAAAAGCTCTTGCCCGTGCCGCCGCCGGGCGCGGCCGCGCCCTCGCTCGCGACCTTGCTGGCAACGTGGAAGGTGCGCTGCATGGCGCCGAGCACGCGGTCGAAGGGCGTGCCCTCTTGTGTGCCCGAGGTGAAGTAGACGCCGCGCAGCAGCGGCTGCTCGTTGAACCTGGACTCGCTGAACACTTCGGCCAACAGCCGCGCCAGCACCTCGCGCAGCCCGTGGAACTGCTGCGGCAGCGCATAGGCCAGGGCGCGCCGCGACAGGTCGGGCTCGGCCAGCAGCCGCTCGTGCATGCCGTCGTCGAGCCGGTGCTTGAGCAGGTCGAACTCGCGCTCGAAATGCTCGCGCACGTTGGCCACGCCCGGCTGGCCCGCGTCGTAGGGCAGCGTGAAGCCCCAGACCTGCGCGCGCTCCTCGCGCCCGAGGTGAAGGAAGTACTCGGAGAAGCCCGAGAGCAGGTCGGTCTTGGTCACCAGCACGTACACCGGCAACTGCACGCCCAGCCCCTCGCGCAGCTCGGCCAGGCGCGCCTTGAGGGCTGCTGCATGCTGCTGGCGCTCCTGCGCATCCATCTGCAGCAGATCCGGCACCGAGAGCGTGAGCAGCACGCCGTTGAGCGGCTGGCGCGGCCTGAAGCGCCGCAACAGGCCCAGAAAGCCCTGCCACTCGGCCTTGGTAACGGAGGTGTTGCTTTCCTGCGTGGTGTAGCGTCCCGCCGTGTCGATCAGCACGGCCTCGTTGGTGAACCACCAGTCGCAGTTGCGCGTGCCGCCTACGCCGCGGATCGCGGCCTTGCCGAATTGTTCGGCCAGCGGAAAGCTC